>VGRW01000060.1 GCA_016875225.1 Deltaproteobacteria bacterium | reverse complement strand
GGGGATCCCGCTCCGCTGGTCGGAACCAGCTGCAGCGACGGGAATGCCTCGACGTATGGCGACGTCTGCAACGCGAGCGGAATCTGCGCCGGAACGCCCGGCCAGTGCAACGTGAACTCGGACTGCCCGGCCTCGGCCAACACCTGCACCGGGTCGATGGTCTGCTCGAACCACGTCTGCGTCGCCGGCACGCCGCTGCCGAACGGCACCAGCTGCAGCGACGGCAGCTCCAGCACGCGCTACGACGTCTGCGAGTCGGGGACCTGCCGCGGCTATGCGTGCGGAAGCGACTCCCACTGCTCCGACGCGGAGGGCTGCAACGGCGTCGAGCGCTGCGTGAACCGCGTCTGTGTCGCCGGCGCGCCGATGGTCTGCGGCGACGGCAACGTCTGCAACGGCACCGAGTCGTGCCGCGCCTCGACCTGCATCGCGGGAAGCGAGCTGCAGTGCCCGCTCGAGGGCGGCCCCTGCTTCGACTCGTACTGCGATCCCGCGCTGGGCTGCCGCGTCGAGACGCATCCGAACGGGTCCGCGTGTCTGACGTCCGGCTCGGGCCTGGCGGGCCAGTGCAACGCCGGCCTCTGCGTGGCCGACGGCACTCCGCCGGGTGGCGATCCGGGAGAGTGCGACACGGCGTTCGGCCCGCCCGCCGGCGCCTACCAGGCGTTCGCCGGCTCGTCGGAGAGCGAGCGCAAGATCGTCTGGACCGCGCCGCTGCACCCGATGGGCGCGCAGCTCGACTACCGCGCGGACTTCGAGAACAAGTGGACCTCGCTTCGGGCCTACCCGGAGTCGTCGAGCGGCTGCAGCGCCGTCTGGTCGGCGACCGTCACCGGGCTGAAGCCGCGCGTCCGCTACGTCTACCGCGTGAGCGGCGCGGCGGCCGAGGGCCGCGTCTGGAGCGATTCGTTCACCCTGCGCGGCGGCCCCGCGACGTCGCGTGAGCAGTTCAAGTTCGCCTACTTCGCCTCGAACGGTCTGGACACGAGCGCGCAATCCCCGCTGGCCGCCGACGTGCTCGCGCAGATCCGGCAGGGCGGTTACCCGCTGGTGCTCGGCGGCGGAGGCTACGCGCTCTCGCGCGAGGCGATCGCGTCCGGCGTCGCGACCGATGCAGATGCCGCGGTCCTGGCCTGGAAGCAACAGGCGAGCCCGGTGATTGCGAACTCGATCTTCGCTCCTGCGCTCGGCGACACCGAGGTCGGTAGCTACTCGAACACCGAGAGCCCGTCGGACTACGCGGAGTTCACGGCCGCTCCGGGGGCAAGCTCCGCGCCGAACGCGAGCTACTCGTACGACTTCGGTGCAGCGCACTTCGTCGCGCTGCACGCGCCGGGCCTCGGCAGCGTGCATCCGCTCACGACCGAAGGCGCGGCCGCGCTCGCCTGGCTGGAGGCCGACCTCGCGGCGGCCCGCGCGAGCGGCGCGCGCTGGCTCGTCGTCTACATGCACAGCGACCTCTTCTCGAGCGAGCGGGGCGACGGCGTGACGCTCTCGGTGCGCCGGGGGCTCGGCGCGATCCTGCAGCGGCACGGCGTGAACCTCGTGCTCTCCGGCGAGGGAAACAGCTACGAGCGATCGCGCGCGCTGCTCGGGGGGCTCGAGGACCCGCTTCCCGGCCCGCTCACGAATCGGGTCGTGACGTCGCGCGACGGCATCGTCTTCGTGCGCGCGGGGTCGGGCGGCCGAGCCGCCTTCGGGACCTGGCTCTCGCGGACGCTTCCGGACTGGTCGGCCAAGCGCGACAACAGCAGGGTGGTCTACCTGGGCGTGACCGCCAACAGCGAGTCGCTCGGCGTGGTCGCCTACGGCCTCGACGTGAACGGACGGAGGAACGCGATCGACTCGGTCGAGATCCGCTAGTCGGATCCGGCCTTCCGCAGAAATGGGCAGCGCGGTTCCATCCCGCGCGCGTTCTGCGCAGGTTCGAAGCCGTGCAGGTTCGGGCGTTCCAGCGCGGCGCAGCGCCGGATCCGACCTGCGAGCCGGGTGCTGGCACGGTTTCTGCTCCAGTCTCCGCACGACCGCCGATCGGACGTGCGCCGGGGCCGGAGCGCAGCTGGCACTCCCAAACTCGTCTCCTCCCCCCAAGGCAGGACCGCCGGAACGCCGGCCGAGCCGAGCCGCCCCGCCCCGGACGCACGCACGATCGAGTTGCTATCGTCGGCCCCGTTCATGGAGGGCAGGCGATGGCGGGCTTTGCGGAGGGGACACTTCGGGTCGGGGCGAAGAGCTACCGGATCCACCGGCTGGCGGCCGTCGAAGAGGCCGGGCTCGGCCGGCTGGCGCGGCTTCCACGCTCGATCCGCGTGCTGCTCGAGAACCTGCTTCGCCACGAGGACGGCGTCACCGTCGTGCGCGACGACATCGCGGCGCTGGCGGCGTGGCGCAGCGACGGAAGGAACACCCGCGAGATCGCCTACCGGCCCGCTCGCGTCGTCCTGCAGGATCTGACCGGCGTTCCGGCCGTCGTCGATCTCGCCGCCATGCGCGACGCGATGACGGATCTCGGCGGCGATCCCAAGCGCATCAACCCGCTCCGGCCCGCGGACCTGGTGATCGACCACTCGGTCCAGGTCGACTTCTTCGGCAGCGGCGACGCGCTCGCGAAGAACGCCAAGCTCGAGTTCGAGCGGAACACGGAGCGCTTCGAGTTCCTGCGCTGGGGCCAGTCCGCGTTCTCGTCGTTCCGCGTCGTCCCGCCGGCGACGGGAATCGTCCATCAGGTGAATCTCGAGTACCTCGCGCCGGTGGTCTTCGCGGAACCGGACGGAGCCGGGGCGGTCGCGTATCCGGACACGGTCGTCGGCACCGACTCGCACACGACGATGATCGGCGCGGTCGGCGTCGTCGGCTGGGGCGTGGGCGGAATCGAGGCCGAGGCGTGTCTGCTCGGACAGCCGCTCACGATGCTGATCCCGGACGTGGTCGGGTTCGAGCTCACGGGCCGGCTCCCGGCCGGCGCGACGGCGACCGATCTCGTGCTCACGATCACGCAGACGCTGCGCAAACACGGCGTGGTCGAGAAGTTCGTCGAGTTCTTCGGGCCTGGAATGAGCTCGCTCGCCGTCGCGGATCGCGCGACGATCGCGAACATGGCGCCCGAGTACGGCGCGACGATCGGCTTCTTCCCGGTCGACGAGAAGACGATCGAGTATCTGCGGCTCACCGGCCGCAGCGAGGAGTCGATCGCGCTCGTCGAAGCGTACTGGCGCGCTCAGGGGATGTTCGCGGACTCGAGCGCGCCCGATCCCGAGTTCGGCGCGAAGCTCACGCTCGATCTCTCGACGGTGGTGCCGTGTCTGGCCGGCCCGTCGCGCCCGCAGGACCGCGTCGCGCTCGGCGACGTCGCGTCCGATTTCGCGCGCCAGCTGCCGAAGCTCGTCGGCGGCAAGACGGCGCCCGACGCAGCGGCGCTCGCCAGGCGCGTGCGCGTCGACGCGGGCTCGGAACACTACGAGCTCGCGAGCGGCAGCGTGGTGATCGCCGCGATCACCAGCTGCACGAACACCTCGAATCCGAGCGTGCTCACCGCCGCGGGGCTGCTGGCCCGGAACGCGGTCGAACGCGGACTCGACGTGCGGCCGTGGGTGAAGACGAGCCTCGCGCCGGGCTCGCGCGTCGTGGCCGACTACCTGGCGCAGTCCGGGCTGCTCCCGTACCTGGAGAAGCTCGGCTTCCACATCGTCGGCTACGGCTGCACGACCTGCATCGGGAACAGCGGGCCGCTGCCCAAGCCGGTGTCCGACGCGATTGGCGAGGGAAATCTCGTCGCCGCGGCGGTGCTCTCGGGAAACCGGAACTTCGAGGGCCGGATCAGCCCGCTGGTGCGCGCGAACTACCTCGCGTCGCCGCCGCTGGTGGTCGCCTACGCGCTCGCCGGACGCGTGGATCTCGATCTCTCGCGCGAGCTGATCGGGGTCGACCGCGCGGGCAAGCCGGTTCTGCTCGCCGAGATCTGGCCGGGCGCGGAGGAGGTCGCGCGCACCGTCGCCGGCTCGGTGAAATCCGAGATGTTCCGGAAGCGCTACGCGGACGTGTTTCTCGGCGACGAGAGCTGGCGCGCGATCCGCGCGCCGGCCGGCGATCGCTACGCGTGGTCGAAGAGCTCGACCTACATCCGCAAGCCACCGTTCTTCGACGGGATCCGGCGCGAGCCGCGCCCGCCGGCGGACATCCGTGGCGCGCGCGTGCTCGCGCTGCTCGGCGATTCGGTCACGACCGACCACATCTCCCCCGCCGGCTCGATCGCGACGAAGAGCCCGGCCGGGCGCTGGCTCGTCGAGCAGGGAGTCGCGCCAGACGACTTCAACTCCTACGGGGCGCGACGCGGAAACTACGAGGTGATGGTGCGCGGCACGTTCGCGAACACGCGCATCAAGAACCTGCTCGCGCCCGGAACCGAGGGTGGCGTCACGACCTGCCTGCCCGAGGGAGACGTGACCACGATCTTCGAGGCCGCCGAGCGCTACGCGCGCCAGGGCACGCCTCTCGTCGTGATCGCGGGCGCCGAATACGGAACCGGCTCGTCCCGCGACTGGGCCGCGAAGGGAACCATGCTGCTCGGCGTGCGCGCCGTGATCGCGACCAGCTTCGAGCGCATCCACCGCAGCAACCTGGTGGGAATGGGCGTGCTCCCGCTCGAGTTCGCCAAGGGTGAGACGGCCGCGTCGCTCGGCCTCACCGGGCGCGAGCTCTACGACATCGAGGGACTCGACCGCCTGAAGCCGCGCGCCGAGCTCTCGGTGCGCGCGCGCGACGGCGGCGCCGAGCGCAGCTTCCGCGCGGTGGTTCGCATCGACACGCCGCGCGAGCTCGAGTACTTCGAGCACGGCGGCATCCTTCCCTACGTCCTCCGACAGCTCGCCTGAGCGCGGCTGACCGAAAACGCCCGTCCTGACGCGCGGCGAAACCGCGCGCGCCGATCGAGTTCGCGAAGCCCGCCGCCGATCAAAATGGGCGGCTTCGCGCGCTCGCTCGCGCGCGAACCGGTGCTGCTCTGCGAGGGGAAGGCGTGCTCTCGGATCCGAATCTGATCGCCGAGTTCGTGGTCGAGTCGCTCGAGCATCTCGAGGCGGTCGAGCCGCTCCTGCTCGAGCTCGAGAAGCGCGGCGCGACCGACGCGAGCGCGCTGAACGAGATCTTTCGCGCGATCCACAGCATCAAGGGCGCCGCGGGATTCCTGGGGCTCGAGAACGTCTGCTCGCTCTCGCACGCTGCGGAAAGCCTGCTCATGCGGCTCCGCGACGGGCTCTGCGAGTTCCGCATCGAGATGGCGGAGCCGCTGCTGCGCTCGGTCGACGCGCTTCGCTCGCTCCTGCGCGGCCTTCCCGATTCCCAGGGCGAGCCTGCCAGCGACCTGATCGCGACGCTCGAGGCTCTGCTCGCGCCGTGCAAGCCGCCGGACGAGACCGCTTCGTCCGACGGCTTCGGCGCAGCCTGTGAGGCGCAGCGGCGCAAGGGCCACCACCTGGCACGAATCGCGCTTCCGACGCGCAAGCGCGAGCGCGCGAAGCTGAGCGAGAAGCTCGCTGTCTACGGCGAGCTCGTGGCCGAGCCGGCCGGCCACGGCAAGACCGCCGTCGTCGGCTCGCCGCTCGAGCTCGACCTTCTGGCGGAGGCGCTCGGGCTCGATCCGGGGGCGCTCGAGTCCCTCGACGAGCGGGCAGCGGGCGGCGTGGACGAGTTTCCGCTGCCCGACACGGCACGGCCGCTCTCGCTCTACATCGGCCAGATCGCCGTCGACCTGGGCTTGCTCACCGACGAAGAACGCCGCGAGATCCTGCGCGCGCAGCAGAGATCCCTGCTGCGCCGCTCCTTCAACGAGACCGCGATCGAGCTGGGCCTGCTTTCCGCAGCCGATGCCGAGACGGTCGCTCGCACGCAGTCGCGCATGCTCGCCGACGCCGGGATCGAGGCGATTCCGTTCGAGGACGCCGAGCCGGAGCAGCAGGCCGCGGCCGATGGACCGGGCGCGGCCGTACTCGATTCGCAGCACGAGGGGCTCGGGGCGGGCGAGAAGCGGGCCGACACGATCCGCGTTTCGCTCGCGCTCCTCGACAAGCTGATGAACCTGGCGGGCGAGCTGGTTCTCGGCCGCAATCAGATGCGCCAGCTTCTCGAGGCCTCGAAGCAGCCCGGTGTGAAGGAGGTGCTGCAGAGCCTCGACCTGGTCACGACCGAGCTGCAAGAGAACATCATGAACACGCGAATGCAGCCGATCCGCGTGCTCTTCGACCGCATGCCCCGGCTGGTTCGCGACCTGGCGCAGAAGCTCGGCAAGAAGGTCGAGCTGGAGGTCGGCGGCGCCGACGTCGAGCTCGACCGATCGATCATCGAGGCGCTCGCGGATCCCATGACGCACATGCTGCGCAACGCGCTCGATCACGGCCTCGAGGATCCGCAGGGGCGCGCCGTGCTGGGCAAGTCCGAGACCGGCCGGGTATGGGTGAACGCGTACCACGAGTGCGGGCGCGTCGTGATCGAGGTCCGCGACGACGGACGCGGCATCGATCCGGAGCGCGTGAAGGAGTCTGCGATCGAGCGCGGCGCGATCAGCGCCGAGCAGGGCGCGACGCTCTCCGAGAAGGACGCCATCTCGCTGATCTTCGAGCCGGGTCTCTCGACGTCGCTCGAGATCTCGAACCTGTCCGGTCGCGGCGTCGGAATGGACGTCGTGCGCACCAACATCTCGAACCTGGGCGGTCAGATCGACGTGCTGACCGCGATCGGCGAGGGCACCACGCTTCGCGTTCATCTTCCGCTCACGCTCGCGATCATCCCGTCTCTGATCGTCTCGGTCTCGGGGGAGCGCTTCGCGATCCCGCAGGTCAACGTCGTCGAGGTCGTGCGCCTGAAGTCCGAGGCGCAGCAGATCGAGCGGATCCGCTCGAACGAGGTGCTGCGGCTGCGCGGCGACCTTCTCCCGCTGGTGCGACTCGCTCGCTGCCTCGAGATCCCCGCCGCCGAGGACGGCAAGCGCCCGCGCTCGAGCGTGGTGGTGCTGCGCAACGGCTCGCATCTGTTCGGGCTCGTCGTCGACGAGCTGCACGACCACGAGGAGATCGTCGTGAAGCCGGTCTCCTCCCACCTCGCCGACTGCGGCTGGTACGCCGGTGCGACGATCCTGGGCGACGGACGCGTGGCGATGATCCTGGATGCGATCGGCATCGCCCGGCGCGCGCAGATCCGCTTCGAGCAGATCGTCGACGAGGGCGCGGGTCGGACGCGCGAGGCGCCGACTCCCGAGGTCCCGGGCGCCGAGCGCCGCTCGCTCGTGCTCTTCGCGAACTCCGCCGACGAGCGGTTCGCGGTGCCTCTTTGCGATCTGCTGCGGCTGGAGCGCGTCGAGAAGACGCAAGTGGAGTGGATCGGCGCGAAGCCGTTCCTCAAGCACCGCGGTCACGCGATCCCGCTGGTGAAGCTCGAGGACGTCCTGCCGGTCGGCGGCGACTCGGGCGAGGGCGACGAGTTCTTCGTGCTGATCCCCGCATCGAGGGATTCGAGGCCGGAATCATCGCCGCCCGAATCGTCGACACGGTCGAGAGCGACGCGCGGCCCGAGGACACGCAGCTGCACGCGCGCGGGCTGCTGGGCTCGGCGATCGTGAACGACCGCCTGATTTTCTTCCTGGACCCCGGGGAGCTGCTCGCGGCGGCGGGGATCGAGAGGGTGGGAAGATGACGACCGCGACGGCCAATCCGCAGAAGCGCTTCTGCACGTTCTTCCTCGGCGAGGAGCGCTACGGAATCGACATCCTCACCGTGCGCGAGGTCAATCGCCAGGTGCAGATCACGCCGGCGCGCGGGGCGCCGAAGGCGGTTCGGGGCTTCATGAACCTGCGCGGCCAGATCGTGACGGTGATCGATCCGGCGGTGCGGCTCGGCCATCCGCCGCGCGAGCTGCTGCGGACCAGCCGCTTGATCATCCTGAAGACGAACGCAGACCTGGCGCGGCTCGGAATCGCCGACGTGGCCACCGACGACGAGCTCGCGGGCCTCTGGATCGATCGCATCGCGGACGTCGTCGGCGTCGAGTCCGATCAGATCAGTCCGGCGCCGCCCGATCCGTCGAGCGATGGCGGACAGCTGATCTCCGCAATCGTGCAGCAGAACGAACAAGTCATCCGTCTGGTCGATCCGAGCGCTCTCCTGCGCCACGGCGTGTCGGGGTAATCCATGTCCGAGCAGCTCGAAGTCCTGGTCGTCGACGACAGCGCCATCTACCGCAGCCTGATCTCGGGCTGCGTCCGCGAGCTGCCCGATCTGACTTGCGTCGGGCTCGCGCGCGACGGCCGAGAGGCGATCGCCAAGGCTGAGTCGCTTCGCCCGGATCTGATCCTGCTCGACGTCGAGATGCCAGTCCTCGGCGGGCTCGAGGCGATCCCGCACCTGCGCAGGGTCGCGCCGGACGCGGGCATCATCATGATCTCCAGCCTGACGATCGAGGGCGCGAACGTGACGATGGAGGCGCTCCAGGCGGGCGCGTTCGACTTCGTCACCAAGCCGCAGGTGAAGGCGAGCGAGGACGGCTTCGCGGCCCTGCGCGAGCCGCTTCGCGAAGCGGTCGCCGCCTTTCGCGAGGGAAGGCTGCAGCGGTCGCGCCCCGCCAAGCTCCCGCCGCCGTTGCGCGAGCGCGCCAAGGTGCCGGTGATCGACGTGGTCGCGATCGGCGTGTCGACCGGTGGCCCGAGCGCGCTCGCGGACCTGGTTCCCAAGCTTCCCGCCGATCTGCGCGTGCCGATCTTGATCGTGCAGCACATGCCGGCTCGCTTCACGCCATCACTCGCGGCCTCTCTGGATCGGCGCGCGAAGCTGCGCGTGCTCGAGGCCGAGGAAGGCCGCCCGCTTCGCGCGGGCGAGGTGCTCGTGGCGCCCGGAGGCAAACACTTGAAGATCTCCGCCTCGAACTCGGAGCCGTTCGTCAGACTCACCGAGTCCGCGCCCGTGAACTCGTTTCGCCCATCTGTCGACGTGCTCTTCGAGTCGCTGGCCGAGTCTCTGCCGGGGCGCGCCCTGTGTCTGGTCATGACCGGAATGGGATGCGACGGCCTCGCGGGCGTGCGGCGGGTGCGCGAGCGCGGCGGCTGGTGCATCGCGCAGGATCAGGCGAGCTGCGCGGTCTACGGCATGCCGCGCTCCGTGATCGAAGCGGGACAGGCCGACGAAGTGGTCACTCTGGCCGATCTGCCGGCCCGGATCACGGGGATCGCGAGGCTGCGATGAACGTGCCGGTTCTCGCCGACGACGAGTTCAAGCGGCTCCGCACGCTGATCCAGAGCTGGTGCGGGATCGCGCTCGAGGATTCGAAGAAGTACCTGGTGGAGTCGAGGCTTCGCGACGTCGTGATCGAGACGGGCTGCGCGAGCTACGGCGAGTTCTACGACAAGGCGCGCGCGGGAGACGTGTCGCTCCGGGACCGAATCATCGACGACATGACCACCAACGAGACCTCGTGGTTTCGCGACGGTCCGTTCTGGAAGACGGTGCGGGAGGTGATCATTCCCGAGGCGATCTCGGTCGCGCGCGCCGATGGTCGAGACCGCATCTCGATCTGGTCCGCGGCCTGCTCCACGGGCCAGGAGCCGTACTCGATCGGGATCCTGCTCCGCGAGATGGAGCGTGCGCACGAGCTCGACGGATACCGGGCCGAGAGCTTCGAAATCCTCGCCACCGACATCAGCCGGGCGGCGATCTCGATCGCCGAGGCCGGCCGCTACGATCCGATCTCGATGTCGCGCGGGCTCGATCCGCGCTACCGCGAGCGTTTCTTCGCGAAGAGCGGGCACGTCTCCTGCCTTTCCGAGGACGTGAAGAAGCTGGTGCGCTTCAAGCGCGCGAACCTGCTGGACCCGTTCGGAGCGCTGGGCAGGTTCGACGTCGTCTTCATGCGCAACGTGCTGATCTACTTCTCGAGCGCGTGCAAGAGCTCGATCCTGGCAAAGGCCGGCCGCGCTCTGCACGAAGAGGGCTCGGTCGTGGTCGGCGCGACCGAGACGCCGGAGCTGTATTTCGACGCATTCGAGGTCTTCCGGCACGACCGGTCGACCTTCTACCGTGTGAAGGAAGGGTGAGATGAAGGTCCTCGTCGTCGACGACTCCGCGATCATGAGAAAGGTGATCGCCCAGATCCTGGAGATGCTCGGTCACGACTCCGTTCCGGCTTCGAACGGCATCGACGCGTTCGACCGGTTGAAGGAGCACGAGGACGTGCGCTTGATCCTGCTGGACTGGAACATGCCCGAGATGAACGGGATCGAGTTCCTGCGCGAGATCAAGGGACGCCAGAAGCTGGCGGAGATTCCGGTCATCATGCTCACCACCGAATCCGAGCGCCGCAAGATGATCGAGGCGATCGAGGCAGGCGCGAAGCACTATCTGACCAAGCCGTTCCAGCCCGAAACGCTGGCGACCAAGATCCTGCAGTGCGCGGGGGGTGGCGCATGACGACCGACTCGCAATCCACGTCGCGCGCCTTCGCCGCCGGAGCGTTTCTCGCCGCCGCGGGAGTTCTCGGGCTCGCATGGCTGGGGCAGGCCTGGGCCTCGGCCTTCGTGGCGTGCCTCGGGCTCGGCGCGCTCTGGTACGCTGCGGCGGGAATCCTGCTGCCGTCGCAGCTGCGCGCGGCGGCCGCTCGCGAGGCTCGGATCGCCGAGCTCGAGTCCGGCGCGGCCGAGCTCGCGTCCGCCATCGACTCGCTGGTGAAGCTCGCGGCCTCGCTCGCGCCGGCCACCGAGACGCTGGACCAGGTCACCGACGCGCTGCTGCGCGACACCGGCGAGATGGGCGACGCGAGCGAGACGACGATCGCCGCGATCGAGGCGCTCGCGGCCGCGGTCGAGGAGTCGAGCGTGAACGTGCGCGACGTCGCGCGGGGCGCGGGCTCGGTCTCGGAGCACATGGGCGTCGCCGCATCGGCCAGCGACGTCTTCAACGACTCGATCCGCTCCGTGAACACCGCGGTCGAGGAGATGAGCGCGTCGCTGCGCGACGTCTCTTCGAGCTGCCAGCACTCCGCGGACGTCGCGTCCCAGGCGGCCCTGCTCGCGGAGGAGACCAACCAGACGGTCGCGATCCTCGGCACGGCGGCGCGCGAGATCGGTCGCGTCGTCGACGTGATCAACGACATCGCCGACCAGACCAATCTGCTCGCGCTGAACGCCACGATCGAAGCCGCCAGCGCCGGCGACGCGGGACGGGGCTTCGCCGTGGTCGCCAACGAGGTCAAGGAGCTCGCCCGCCAGACCGGCGCCGCCACCGACGAGATCGTGAGCAAGGTCGACGGCATCCGCCGCACCACCGAGGGCGCCGTCGCGTCGATCGAGAAGATCGGATCGATCATCCAGATCATGCGCGAGGCGACGCAGACCATCGCGACCGCGGTCGAGGAGCAGACCGCGACCAGCAGCGAGATCTCGTCCAGCATCAACACGGCGGCCGGTCGCGCCGAGGACATCAGCGGCTCGGTTCAGCGCGCGGCCGCCACCACGCAGAGCGTGGCCCGCACGACCGACGAGCTCTCGGCCGGCACGAACGAGATCGCCAGGAACGCCGCGCACGCCTCGGGCGGCGCCGGCGCGCTGCGCCGCAAGGTCGAGTCCGTCCGGGCGACCGCGGAGAAGACGCGCGCGCTCGGGACCGAGACCCTCGCGGCGATCCACGAGATCAAGGGTCAGAGCGAACGGATCCGCGCGCTGCTCTCGAAGTCCCGGCGCCGCTAGCGGATAATCCCGGCGTGGACACGCGGGGGCGCATCGAGGCGCGGTTGCGGGAGGCGTTCGCGCCGCTCGCGCTCGAGGTCGTGGACGATAGCCGGCTGCACCGCGGCCACGCGGGGGCGCGGGACGGGGGCGGCCACTACCGCGTGGCTCTCGTCTCCGATCGCTTTCGCGGCGTGCCCGCCGTCCTGCGCCACCGAATGGTGTACGAAGCCCTGTCCGGCGAGCTCGCGCGCGAGATCCACGCGCTGCAGATCGAGGCGCGCGCCAGCGAAGAGGCTCGGGACCGGACCGGGAAGGCGGGACGGTGAGCGCCGATCACCGGGTTCCGGAGCTTCGCGCGGAGTGGCAAGCGCTCGCGGCGCACCAGCTCCGCATCGGCTCGCTGCACCTGCGCCAGCTCTTCGACGCCGATCCCCTGCGCGGCGAGCGGCTCTGCGCCGAGGCCTGCGGGATCCACCTCGACTACTCGAAGAACCGGATCAGCGACGAGACCGTGGCGCTGCTGATCGGCCTGGCGCGGGCCTGCGGCCTGCGCGAGCGGATCGACGCGATGTTTCGCGGCGAGAGGATCAACGTCTCCGAGAACCGGGCGGCGCTGCATGTGGCGCTTCGCGCGCCCCGCTCGGCGCGGTACTTCGTGGACGGGGTGGACGTCGTGCCCGCGGTGCACGCGGTGCTCGACCGGATGGAGGCGTTCGCGAGGCGCGTGCGGGTCGGGGCGTGGAAGGGGCACACCGGGCGGCGCATCCGCAACGTGGTGAACGTTGGAATCGGCGGCTCGGACCTCGGACCGGCGCTGGCCTACGAGGCGCTGCGCGGCTCGAGCCTGCGCGAGCTCTCGTTCCGCTTCGTCTCGAACGTCGACGGCAGCGACCTCGCCGAAGCCGTCCGCGATCTCGACCCCGCCCAGACGCTGTTCATCGTCGCCTCGAAGACCTTCACGACCCAGGAGACGATGACGAACGCGCGCTCCGCGCGGGCGTGGCTGCTCGCGGGGCTCGGCGGCGACGAGCGCGCGATCGCGAATCACTTCGTCGCGGTCTCCACGAACCAGCGCGAGGTCGCCGGCTTCGGAATCGACGTCGCGAACATGTTCGAGTTCTGGGACTGGGTCGGAGGCCGCTACTCGCTGGCCTCCGCGGTGGGGCTATCGACCATGATCGCGATCGGGCCGGAGCGCTTCCGCGCGCTGCTCGCCGGCTTCCACGAGATGGACGAGCACTTCCGCACCGCACCGCTCGAGCGCAACCTGCCGGTGCTGCTCGGCCTGCTCTCGGTCTGGTACACGAACTTCTTCTCCGCAGGCAGCGCGGCGATCCTGCCCTACGCGCAGGAGCTGCGGCGTTTTCCCGCGTACCTGCAACAGCTCTCGATGGAGTCCAACGGAAAGCACGTGAGCATCGACGGACGGGAGGTCGGCCATGCCACCGCTCCGGTCTGGTTCGGCGAGCCCGGAACCAGCGGTCAGCACTCCTTCTACCAGCTGATCCACCAGGGGACGGCGCTGGTTCCCTGCGATTTCATCGTCTTCGCGAGATCGGGCCATCCGCTCGAACGGCACCACGACATCCTCGTGGCGAATGCGCTGGCGCAGGCCGAGGCGCTCGCGTTCGGCAAGACGCGCGCGCAGGTGCTCGCGGAGGGAACGCGCGAGTCACTCGCGCCGCATCGCACGTTCGAGGGGAATCGTCCCTCGAACACGATCTTCGCCGAGCGGCTCTGCGCCGCGACGCTGGGCAAGCTGATCGCGCTCTACGAGCACAGCGTGTTCACGCAAGGCGCCATCTGGAACGTCGACTCGTTCGACCAGTGGGGCGTCGAGCTCGGCAAGGCGCTGGCCGCCGCGATCCTGCCCGAGCTCGAGAGCCGCGACGAGCCCGAGCTCGCGCACGACAGCTCGACCAACGCCCTGATTCGCCGCTACCGGAAGCTCAGGTCCTAGCCACCCCCGGGAGCTCGACGCGGAACACGCAACCGGATCCGGAGCTGCGCGCCAGCTCGAGCGTTCCGCCGTGCTCCGCGACGATCCTGCGGCTGATGTACAGGCCCAGCCCGGTTCCCGCACCGCTCGGTCGCGTGGTCACGAACGGCGCGAAGATCCGCTCGCGAAGCTCGGCGGGGACGCCCGGCCCCGTGTCCTCGATCTCGACGCAGACGCCCGCGCGCAGGTCGCGCGTCCGCACGGTGATCCGGTGTGCGCGTTCGGGCACGTCCGCACAGGCGTCGATCGCGTTCTGCACCAGGTTCAGGAACACCTGTCCGAGTCTGGTGCGATCCGCTTCGATCTCGCGTGTCGCCGCGAAGTCGCGCACCAGCTCGGCGCGGCCGCCGAGCGGGCGGGCGACCAGGCGAAGCGTCTGCTCCAGCACGTCGGAGATCGAGAGCTTCGAGAGCGCGCGCTCGCCGCCGCGCGAGAGCGCGAGCAGGTCGCGGACCAGGTCGCGGATGCGCTGCGCACCTTCGGTGGCGTCGTCGAGCAGCTCGCAGGCGACGTCGAGCCCGCCGCACCCGTCGAGCTTGCGCTCGAGGTCGGCGATCCGGGGCTCGGCGCTCTCGCCCGCGCAGGCGCGCAGCGCCGAGCGATAGCCGTCCAGCGTCTCGCCGATCACGGCGCAGGACCGGCCGAGCTCGGCCAGGTTCGCGAGCACGTAGGTGATCGGGTTGTTGATCTCGTGCGCCACGTCCGCCACCAGCGCCGTCGTCTCGCCTGACCGGTGCGCGTCGTTTCCGCAGCTCGCCATCCCCGACCTCATCGGACGCGAGCGCGCGTCCCTTGCGGCTCTCGACGCGGGACTGGCCCCGCGCCAAGCTTCCCGGCATGGACGAGCGACCCCTCGCGCGCGCGATCCTGCACGCGGACATGGACGCGTTCTTCGCGGCCATCGAGCAGCGCGACGACCCCGAGCTTCGCGGCCGGCCGGTCGTCGTCGGGGGGGCGACCGCGCGCGGCGTGGTCGCGGCGGCCAGCTACGAGGCGCGCGTCTTCGGCATCCACTCCGCGATGCCGTCGGTGCAGGCGCGGAAGCTCTGCCCCGAGGCGGTGTTCGTCCGGGGACGCATGTCGGTGTACCGGCGCGAGAGCCGAAGGATCTTCGAGATCTTCCAGCGCTTCACGCCCGCGGTCGAGGGGATCTCCGTCGACGAGGCGTTCCTGGACCTGACCGGCACCGAGGCGCTCTTCGGGCCGCCCGAGCGCACCGCGCAGCGCCTGCGCGCGGAGGTGCGCGAGGCGACCGGGCTCGCCGTCTCGGTGGGCCTCGCGCCGGTCAAGCTCGTGGCGAAGATCGCAAGCGACCTCGCCAAACCCGACGGCCTTCTGGTCGTGCGACCGGGCGAGGCGCGAAGCTTCCTCGAGCCGCTCCCCGTCGGGCGCATCTGGGGCGTCGGGCCGGTCACGCGCGCGCGGCTCGAGCGCTTCGGCATCCGCACGATCGGCGAGCTGGCCTCGCGGTCCGATGCGGAGCTCTCGGCGCTGCTGGGAAGCTTCGGGCCCGCGGCCGCGAGGCTCGCGCGCGGCGAGGACGATCGCGAGGTGGAGCCGTACCGCGAGGCGAAGTCCTACTCCGAAGAGAGCACGTTCGAGACCGACGTCGCGTCGCCCGCGGTGCTCGAGAGCGCGATCCGCGCCCACGCGGAGGCGGTCGCGCGCCGGCTCCGCCGCGACGGTCTGCGCGCGCGCGGCGTTTCGCTGAAGCTCAAGCTCGCGCGGTCGCTCGGCGGCGGGCGCTTTCCGATCCTCTCGCGCTCGTGCACGCTCGCGCGCGCGAGCGACGACGGCGCCGAGCTCGCCGCGGCCGGCCGCGCTCTGCTCGCGCGCGCCGCGCTCGCGGAGCCGGTCCGGCTCGTCGGGCTCTCCGCGGAGCGGCTCGAGGCGGAAGGGCCGGAGCAGCTCTCGCTGCTCGACGATTCGATCGAGTCTCGCGCGCGCCGCGATCGGCTGAACCGCACGCTCGACGCGATCCGCGAGCGGTTCGGCGCTTCCGCGCTCGCGCACGCCGAGGGTGGCGTCGAACGCGCAGGGCTCTCGTTCCAGATCAAGCGCGGCGAGGACCCGGACGAGCGCGCCGGGTGATATTCTTCGCGCGATGATCGATCCAAGGCACCTCGCACCTACACCGGAATCCGTGGGCCTCGACTCGGCGCTCGTCGACGCGCTGCTGGAGCGCGCCGGAAAGGAGGTTCGCGAGGGCGTGCTGCCGTCCGCGCAGATCGCGATCGCGCGGAACGGCAAGATCGCCGCGATGCGAAGCTTCGGCCGCGTGCTCCACCACGGCGCCGAGGCGCCCGCGACGGACGCGACGCTCTACTGCGTGTTCTCGTCGACGAAGGCGATCACGTCGGCGGCGGCGTGGCTTCTGATCCAGGACGGCGCGCTCGACGTCGCGGCGCGCGTCGCGGACCTGATTCCGGAGTTCGGCGAGAACGGAAAGCACGAGGTCACGGTCGAGCAGCTCTTCACCCACACCGCGGGATTCCCACAGGCGCCCTTCGTGCCCAGCCAGTTTCTCGACCGCGACAAGCGCCTGGAGCGCTTCGCCAGCTGGCGGCTCAACTGGAAACCCGGCGAGCGCTTCGAGTACCACCCGTCGTCGTCGATGTACGTGATCGCCGAGCTGATCGAGCGCCTCTCGGGCGAAAGCTACGGCGACTTCGTGCGCAAGCAGATCTCGGAGCCGCTGGGGCTGGCCGATCTCCGGGTGGGGCTTCCGCGCGACCTGCACGGCCGGCTCGCGGACTGCGAGCACATCGGCACGGCGCTCTCCGACGAGGACTACCGCGCTCTCGGCCTCGTGAGCCCGCCCGTCACCGAGGTGACTGAAGAGGCGATCATGGCTTTCAACCGCGCCGATTTCCGCGTCGCGGGAATTCCCGGCGGCGGTGGAACCATGACCGCGGCCGACCTCGCGCTCTTCTACCAGGCGCTTCTCGACGGAGGGCGCGCGGCTGCGGGCCGCGAGATCTGGAAGCCCGAGACGCTGGCGATGGCGCGCGAGATCCGCTCCGGCGCGCTTCGCGATCCGGTCCTCGGCAAGGCCGCGAATCGCGCGCTCGGCCTGATCATCGCCGGCGACTCCGACCGTTCGTTTCGCGGCTTCGGACACACCAACTCGGAGCTCGCCTTCGGCCACGGCGGCGCGGGCGGGCAGATCGGCTGGGCGGACCCGGCCAGCGGCATCTCGATCGGCTACTGCACGAGCGGCCACGATCGCAACGCGATCCGCCAGGCGCGGCGCGGCGTCGGGATTTCGAGCCGCGCGGCCGGCTGCGGCAGCAAAGCGAGTTGAAGAAGAGCGAGTTCTTCCGCCGGGCGCGCGCGGATCTCCCCGGTCCGCTCGCGGGCTTGCGCGTGGTCGAGGCGACCACGACCTGGGCCGGACCGATGTGCGCGTGCGTGCTCGCCGACTTCGGCGCCGACGTGATCAAGGTCGAGCTTCCCGGCGGTGAAGTCGCGCGCCGTCTGCCCCCGGTGCTTCCCGACGGCGAGCCGCGGCTGTCGTTCATGCACGTGACCGCAAACCGCAACAAGCGCAGTCTCACGCTCGACCTGCGCCGGCCCGAGGGCCGCGACGTGTTCCTGCGCCTGGCCGCGCGCGCCGACGTGGTGATCGAGAACTTCCGGCCCGGCACGATGGACGCCTGGGGGCTCGGCTACGAGCACGTGCGCGCGGTCCGACCCGATACGGTGTACGTCTCGATCAGCGGCTACGGGCAGTTCGGACCCGATCACGAGCGCGCCGGCTACGATCCGATGGCCCAGGCGTCGAGCGGCTGGCTGTCGCTGAACGGCGAGCCCGGCGGCGCGCCGGTGAAGGCGCCGACGTTCATCGGCGACGATCTCGCGGGACTGCACGGGGCGCTCGCGGCGATGGCCGCGCTGCGCCACCGCGATCGCACCGGCGAGGGACAGCACTGCGACGTGGCGCTCCAGGACGCGATGCTGTTCCAGTCGAACGGCTACCCGATGCTGGCCGCGCTGGGCGTGCCGCTTCCCCGCATGGGCAGCCAGTTCGTGGTCGCGGCGCCGGCGGGCGTGTACGCGTGCAGCGACGGCTTCGTCATGCTCGGGGTGCTGCTGGATTCCCACTGGAAGATCCTGGCCGCGCTGCTCGGGCGTCCCGAGCTCGCCTCGCACGCCGACTACGCCACGACACAGGGCCGTGTCGCTCGCCGCGCGGAGCTGAACGATCTGGTCGCTGGCTGGGTCGCGGGGTACACGGTCGCGGCGGCCGTCGCGAAGCTCGAAGCCGAGGGGCTGCCCGCATCCCCGGTGCGCAGCTACGCCGAGTCCGCGCGCGACCCGCACGTGCTGGAGCGCGACATGCTGCAGACCGTGCGGCTCGAGAACGGCGCGGAGGCGCCCGTCGTCGGTCCCGCGGCCAAGCTCTCGCGCACGCCCGTGCGCGTGCGCTCCGCCGCGCCCGCGCTCGGCGCGCACAACGACGAGATCCTCGCCGAGCTCGGGCTCGACGAGGCCGCGCGCGCGCGGCTGCGCGAGCAGGGGATTATCTAGCGCCTCGCGCGCGCGAGACCGACGAGCAGCACGCCCGCGCACGCGAGCGAGAGCAGGCTCGGCTCGGGCACGGCGGCGATGGCGTCGATCTCCGCAGCATAGACGTCGCCTTCGGGCTGCCAGATCCGCACGTACTCGATCCAGGGCAGGCCCAGCGCGCCAAGATCGATCCCGACTCCGCCGCCCGCTCCGTCGTAGAGCTCCGCGATCTGCGCGGCGTCGAGCCCGATGAAGTCGGCGGCGTCCAGCGTCGGATCGACCGGGCGCGTGAAGTCGGTCGGAATCGTCCCGCCCGAGGAGAACGGACCGGTCGGGTCCCGGTAGCCGATCGTCGGGAACAGCGCGTCCGCGAAGATTCCGCTGGCGTCGACCCAGAAGACGCCGTCCTGGCTGAGCGCGATCCGGGCCGGCTCCGCGAACACCGCGCCGTCGGCGAGGCCGGTTTCGAAGTCCATGCCGAGGAACGCGTTGCCGTAGATCAGGAGATCGATTCCGAACGGGTTCGACGGGTCGTCCTCGACGAGCCGGTCGAAGCGGACCACGAGTTCGCCCCCGGCTCCGATCGCGACGACCTGGTCTTCGCGATACGGCGCGTTGAAGACCGTGACGTCGCCGTCCCAGGGACCGTCGCCCGTCGAGCGCGAGGGCGCGCCGAGCGAGCTCAGGGGATCGTCCCAGCCGACGGGTACAAAGCTGCCGGGCGTGTAGCGCACGACCTGTGCAGCGAAGGAGGAGGCCAGGCCCGGACGGGCCACGACGCAGAGCAATAGCAGAGCGACGACGCGCATTTGGATACCTTTCTCGCGACCGGAGAAGTTTCTACCCACGTGGACGGCCGGTCTTCTGGCTTCCGGATCATCCTCACGCCGCGCCTTCCCGGGATCTCGCGATCCCAGTGGCTGCACTTGCGGCGCTCGTCCCCGGATACAGCGACGGGCTCGCGCCGGACTCACACCGGCTTCCCGACACCGTCCACGACTCTTTGGTGCGACGTTTACGCCTTCAGCGTCGAGCGGTCAAGATCCACCCGCGTTTGACACCCGAGCGCGGCGGGTGGTACCGATGCTCGCACTCGGTGTCCGCGAAGCGGACCATAGAGGGAAGGCCGTGAGAATCGGCCGCGGTCCCGCCACTGTGATGGGGAAGTCAGACCGAACGACGCCACTGGGGAGCGCCCCGGGAAGGCTCGGATCCGACGCCAGACCCCTGAGCCAGGAGACCTGCCGAGCTTTCGGGACGAACGTCCCGCTCTCCGCGGAGGGAGTCACTCGGTGTTCAAGAGTCACTGGCGCAATGCCCAGGTCGCGACACTCGTCGCTTGTCTAGCCACCGGCGGTGGCTCGCGCGCGGGCGAGCTCTCGGAGTCGGCCGACGATCCGTCCGCGTTCGCCACGGTGATCGACGCGCGCGCGCTCGACGATCGCTTCGCGACGGTGGAGGAGGTCCTCGACCAGGTCCCCGGCGTTCGCGTGCGCCGATTCGGCGGGATCGGTGCCTACAGCACCGCGTCGATCCGAGGCTCGAAGTCGGAGCAGGTCCTGATCCTGCTCGACGGCGTGCGTCTGAACAGCGCCCAGCTCGGCTCGGTCGATCTTTCGACGATCCCGCTGCGACAGGTCGAACGGATCGAGGTCTTGCGCGGCGGAGGCTCGGCCCGCTTCGGCAGCGACGCCGAGGGCGGCGTCATCTCGATCACCACGCGCAAGCCCGAGAGCGCCGATCCCGAGGTCGATGCATCCCTCTCCGCCGGAACACTCTCGACGCTCGCCGGAGACCTCGCGCTCTCCGGCGGTGGCGAGCGCGCGCGCGTGCTCGCCACCTATTCGCGATTGCGCAGCGAGAACGACTACAGCTTCGAGATCGAGCCGCCGCCGCGCGCTGGCGGCGGGCGGCCGGGCGCGGGCGGCGCGGCGGCGGGCGCGCAGTCGCACACGCGCCTGAACGCCGACTTCGTCGAGAACGCGGGCCTGTTGCGCGGGTCGCTCGAGACGGGCCTGCGCTCGCGCCTGGACGCGACGTTCGACCTGTACCAGAAGAACGGCGGCGAGCCGGGCAGCACCTGGGGGAAGCCCGTCGTGGACGTTCCCGACGACGTGCTCTCGTGCACGAGCGCCGACGAGTCGTACCAGCGCGGCATCGGGCGGCTGGCGTGGAGCCACGAGCGCGCGCCGGGCGGCGCGCTCTCGCTCTCGGGGGCGTTCCGCGCGGAGGACTCCGAGCTCGACGATCCCGGTGGCGCGTGCGGATTCGTGTCGCCGCTCGTCACGGGCGGGCGCGACCAGGCGAAGGCGAGCGAGTCGGAGTCGACGCTCGAGGCCGTCTGGGTCTCGCGGCCGAGGCGGCTCGGCCGGTTCGAGCTCGGCGGCCGCGCCGTGTCGAGCCTGCGCTACGCGCGCGTCGACGCTTCGGACGCGGACGTCCACCGACGCACGACGGTGTTGGTCTCGGTGCTTCCGGAGCTCGGCGTCTTCGGCCGGGAGCTGCGCCTGTTTCCGGCGCTCGCCTTCGAGCGCGCCGACACCAGCGACGGCCTGGCGCGCAGCGCGGCCTCGCAGCCGATGCGCCCGGTCTCGCCGAGCGACGAGAACGCCTGGCTGCCGTCGGTGGGGGCGATCTGGCAGATCGCGCCGGGCCTGCGCGCAAAGGGGAACTGGAAGCGCGTGATGCGCCGGCCGACGTTCACCGACCTGTTCCATCCCGACTGGGGATTCATCCGCGGAAATCCCGAGCTGGCCTCCGAGCGGGGCTGGAACGCGGACATCGGCTTCGAGCTCGCGGGCGCGGGCTCGGGAGCGCTGCGCGACCTGCGCTTCGAGACGGGCCTGTTCCAGCGCGAGCTCGACCAGGGCATCGAGTGGGTGCTGAACGTGAACAACGCCTACATGCCGCTCAACACCGGCCCTTCGCGCGCGCTCGGCGTCGAGATCGGACTCGGCGCGACGGCCTTCGAGCGGCTGCGGATCGGCGCGGCCTACACCTACACCGACGCGCGTTACCTCGGCGATGGCGGAAGCGGCGCCTACCAGAGCGGGGTGGAGCGGGTCTTCCCGCACGTCCCGGAGCACGCGTACTCGCTCTCCGCCGCGCTGGATCTGGGAGCGCTCGAGCCGTGGACGGAGCTCCGCTACGAGAGCGAGGTCTCCTACCAGGTCGGCCGTGCCACGCTCTCCGACGACGCGCTGCAGGTCGACGCGGGCGTGATCCTGCGGCCGGGGCGATGGACGCGGCTCGGGTTCCTTCCCGAGGGCGTCACGCTCTCGCTCGAGGCGTCGAACCTGACCCACGAACCGCGCAGTGACTCGCTCGGCCAGCCGCTGCCGAACCAGACGCTCTGGCTGCTTCGCGTGCGCGGGGCGACGCGATGAGCGCGGCGGCCATCCTGCTCGCGGCCACGCTCTCGGTCGGCTCGGCCGGGACCGACACGCTCCTGGTCGACGCATTCGCGCCGCCCGCGCTGGAGACCCATCCGACCAATTCCGACCGCGCGTTCGTCGCGGCGTCGAGCAACGGCCCGGGCGTCTTCGAGTTCCGGATCTCGCCATCCCAGTCGCTCGCGTACGTCGGAGCGTCCTACCTGCTCCCGGGCAATCTGAACTGCACCGAATCGGCGCCGTTCAACACGCCGACGCTCGGGAATCTCTCGCTCGAGCGCGGGACCGGACGGACGCGCGGCTGGATCACGACCTCGGGCTGCGAGCTCGCGGTTCCGTTCGACTACGCGACCGGCGCGGGCCAGACCGTGCTCTACTCGGGGCAGAGCCGGACCGCGGTTCCGACCCGGCACACGATCGCGGGCGCGTTCACGCGCTACCAGAACGGTGGCGGCGGCGCGTCGATCAGCTCGTTCAAGACCAACTTCAGCGCGGTCGCGCTGCGGGTCGACAACCGGCTCGTGGTCGCGACCTCGAACATCCACCAGGCGGGATCCAATCCGGTCTGGAACCCGGGAACCGTGCTGTTCTTCGCGATCGAC
>VGRW01000059.1 GCA_016875225.1 Deltaproteobacteria bacterium | reverse complement strand
GGGGCATGATCCCGGCCTGGGAGGCGAGCCACGCCCGGCTGCTCGACCGGCTCGAGGCGCACTTCTCGCGCCACGACTTCGCGCTCGGCGGTCTGCCGTCGCTGGCCGACTTCGGCCTGCTCGGGCCGCTCTACGCGCACCACTACCGCGACCCGGTCGCGGGCTTCCGCCTGCGCACCCGCTACCCGCTCGTGACCGAGTGGGTCGAGCGCGCGAATCACACCTGCGACCTGAACGCGCGAAGCTACGGGCAGAAGCTCTACTCGCTCGGGCCGAACCGCGAGCTGGTCGCGCGCCCCGCCACGAGCGACGGCGCGGCGTGGCTGGCCGGGGATCGCATCGCGCCCACGCTGCTCCCCGTCCTCGAGGTGTTCTTCCTCGAGATGTGGCCCGCGCTCACGAGCGCGCTCGCGGCGCTCCGCGCGTACCTCGCGAGCGGCCGCCACGCGCCGGGCGCGGAGCTGCCGGGCAAGACGTTCACGCCCACGCCCGGCTTCGAGGCGCTGCAGACCGGCGACGGCCCGCTCACCCACGAGTTCGAGCTCGGCGGGCTTCGCGAGCGGCGCATGGTCGTGCCGTACCACGTCTGGATGCTGCAGAGGCTCGCCGATGTGATCCGCGAATGTGTCGCCACCGGGCCCGGCCGCGCGCAGATCGAGGGCCTGCTCGCGGAGTTCACCGGCGGGCGCGATCTGCTCGAGCTCGACGCCGCGCTTCGCGGCCTGCGCGTGCGCAAACAGGGCGGGAGGATCTTCACGTGCGAGCGCTGACGCGGAAATCCGCGCGCCCCCGCCCGCCGCGGGACGCGGAAGGCGCTGCCGATGGGCGCGTCCGCCGCAGCGAGCGCAGCCGCGCGGCCATGGTGCAGGCGCTGATCGATCTGGTCGGCGAGGGCGTGCTGCAGCCGACCGCGCAGCAGGTCGCCGCGCGCGCGAAGGTCGGCATCCGCACCGTGTTCCGGCACTTCTCCGACATGGACAGCCTGTTCGCCGAGATCGACGAGCGCGTGCGCGCGCAGGCCTTGCCGCTGCTTCTCGGCCCGCATCCCGATGGGAGCCTCGACATCCGCGCGCTTGGATTGGTCGAGCGGCGCGTCCGCCTGTACGAGCAGATCGCGCCGTACAAACGCTCGGGGAACTCGCAGCGCTGGCGCTCGGCGTACCTCGCCCGGCAGCACGGCCAGCTCGTGCGAGCGCTCCGCGCCGACCTGCTCGGCTGGCTGCCGGAGCTGCGACGCGCGCCCGGGGACCTGGTCGAGGCGCTCGACGCGGCGACCTCGTTCGACGTCTGGGACCGCCTGCGCGCCGACCAACGGCTCGGCCGCGAGCGCGCGACGGCGGCGATGGAGCGGATGGTGCTCGCGCTCGTGAACGGCATCGGCCGGAGCTGACGAAGGAGAACGCGATGGATCCCGAGACACTCGTCCTGGTCGGCGCGCCCGGCTCGCCGTACAGCCGCAAGCTTCGCGCGGTGCTGCGCTACCGGCGCATCCCGTTCGTCTGGGTGCAGGCGGGCGGCCCGGAGTCGCGCGGCCTGCCCAAGCCGCGCGTCGAGCTCCTGCCGCAGCTCGTAATGCGCGACGCCGACGGCGCGCTCGAGGCGCGCGTCGACTCGACGCCGCTGATCCGCGAGCTCGAGTCGCGCTACCCGGGCCGCTCGGTGATTCCCACCGATCCCGTCGTCGCCTATCTCGACGCGCTGATCGAGGACTACGCCGACGAGTGGCTCACCAAGGCGATGTTCCACTACCGCTGGACCTACGCGGCCGACATCGCCAAGGCCGCGGCCATCCTGCCTCGCTGGCGAAGGACCGACCAGGCCGAGGGGCAGGCGCAGGCGCAGGCCAAGGCCGTCGCCGAGCGGCAGATCGGGCGGCTCGGCGTGGTCGGCTCGAACGCGACGACCGGCCCGGTGATCGAGGAGAGCTACCGCCGACTGCTCGCGCTCCTGTCCTCGCGGCTCGAGCAGTCGCGCTTCGCGCTCGGCGCGCGGCCCGGAGCGTGCGACTTCGCGCTCTACGGCCAGCTCACGCAGCTCGCCGGCTTCGATCCGACACCGAGCGATGTCGCGCTGAGGCTGGCGCCTCGCGTGGTCGCTTGGGTCGAGATCGTCGAGGACCTGTCCGGCCTCGAGCCCGCCGACGGCGACTGGATCACGCGCGACCGGATTCCCGACTCGCTCCGTGCGCTGCTCGGCGAGATCGGCCGGGTCTACGCGCCGTTCCTGCTCGCGAACGCCGCAGCGCAGGCGCGCGGCGCGACGCTGGTCGAGTGCAGCATCGACGGCCGGCCCTGGAAGCAGCAGGTCTTCCCGTACCAGGCGAAGTGCCTGCACTGGCTGCGCGAGGGCAGGGCGGCGCTCGCGCCCGACGACCGAAGAGCGCTCGACGCCGTGCTCGAAGGCACCGGCTGCCTCGCGCTCTTCGCGGCGTAGCGCATGGCGCAGCGCGATTTCTCCGGGCGCGTGGTGGCCGTGACGGGCGCGGCGGGCGGGCTCGGCCGCGCGCTGGTCGCGGCGTTCGCTCGCCGCGGCGCGAGCGTCGCCGCGCTCGACGTCGACGCGGCCGGGCTCGAGCGGCTGGCGGCGGAGCACGGAGCGTCGGGGCTGCTCACGCGCGTCTGCGACCTGACGCGAGAGGACGATTGCCGCGACGCGGTGGCCGCGGTGGTGGCGCGCTTCGGCGGGCTCGACGTGCTGGTGAACAACGCGGGCATCAGCCACCGCAGCCTGCTGCGGACGACGCGGGCCGAGGTGATCCGGCGCGTGATGCAGGTGAACTTCTTCGGCGCCGTGAACGCGACGCACGCCGCGCTCGACGCGATCGTCGCGCGCCGCGGAGCGGTCGTGGCGATCTCGAGCGTGGCCGGCTTCTCGCCGCTCGCCGCGCGCGCGGGCTACTCGGCCAGCAAGCACGCGCTGCACGGCTACTTCGACACGCTCCGCGCCGAGCTCGACGGCACCGGCGTGGGCGTGCTCGTGGTCTGCCCGTCGTTCATCCGCACCGGAATCGAGCAGGCGCATCTGGGCGCCGACGGCGCGGCGGCGCAGGGCCCGCGCACCGTGGTCGGCGCGGCGCTCGAGCCCGACGCGGTGGCCGAGCGCATCGTGCGCGCGCTCGAGTCCGGCCAGAGCCTGCTCACCGTCGGCCGCGTGGCGTGGCTGGCCTGGTGGGTCTCGCGGGTCGCGCCCGGGCTCTACGCGCGAATCATGCTGCGTCAGTTCCGCGCCGAGATGGGCGCCGGGGGCTGAGCGCTCTTCGAGACGGGGAGGAACTGCACCCGTCGTCCTCCCTCAACCTCTCTATCAGGGCGCTCTATGGCCTTTCTGATCTCTCCGTTCGTTTGGCCAGTTCAGAAGACAGGTCTGTGAATGCCAATCGCAGTCCGCGCTTAAGCAATGAGTCGTAGTTGAAGTCTGCATCGAGAGCGTAGAACCAAACGACACTGCCCTCGATCTCGTTGACACCCCCCGCCCAAAACAGCTCCCCCGTACTTCGATCCTCCAATCGAAGCTCGAGTCGAAGCTCATTCGAGTAGGTTCCACTGGGAAAACCGATGAACCAAAGGAGTGGACCGTATACGGAAAGGCAGTAGGAGATCAGCCGAGACTCGTACCGCGTTGAATGGAGTTGGCTACGGAGAACGAGATCGCCCTCAGAGCTCCTGAACCCAAAGAAAGACTCTTTGAACAATCCCAAATTCTGAAGATCTTGCGCGATTGCCTTCGCAATGTCTTCTGAAGGACGGAAATTCCAAGTTCGGCTGGTCAAATGCCGGTCTGGGCCCTCAGGCGTGTCGAACGTCTGCCAGCCAAACGGCATGAGCGGTATCAAGTACAACGACATTAGGTCAGTGTTTTCATTCGTCCTAAGATCTTCGACGGGAAGGACAACTACCGTTCTGTCCATGATCGGTTGGCGATCGACCGGCGCTTCCGGCCGATAGGTCCAAGATCGAGTCGAGGCACATCCGGTCGCGACTGCTGCAATTACGCAGACCGCGAAAACCGACCACAACGGGATGCGAGTGCGGCGACTGCACATGGTCTGACTCCCGGAGCTGGCACCATTCATCATTGAGTGAATCATGACATGCAAGCGAACCAGCGAACAAGAGGATGATGTTAGAGAGATTTCACAGATATGCACTCGAAGTTCTTAGGGACCGGCCTGTCGGCAATGCCGGAGTATTTGCCCTCCTTTCAGCCTCAGCGATCGAAAGGGAGCGATGAGTGTATGGCGTGCGCTACTGCGCGCGGAGCACGCGGGTGTTCTCGCGCCGCACGGTCAGCTTCTCGGCGTCGAAGTGCTCCATCAGCGGGACGGTGTGCTTGCGGCTCTGGCCGGTGAGCTGCTTGTACGCGGCCGGGTCGATGCTTCCGTTCGCGCGCAGGTAGGCGATCAGCCGCTCGCGCAGCGCGGCGATCGCCGCGGCGTCGAAGAAGAGCTCGGACGAGACGCGCACCAGCTTCTTCTCGCGCACCAGGTGCTCGCAGACGCGGCGCAACTCGCGAAGCTCGCAGCCGAGCCCGCGCGCGAGAGCTTCGACCGTTTCGGGCGCGAGGCCCGAGGCCGCGAGACGCTTGGCGAGCTCGAGCGCGAGCTGCGAGTCGCCCGCGTGCGCGCGGTGGCCGGGGGCGCGCCAGCCGCTCGGCGTCGCTTCGAGCGCGCCCGTGCGGGCCTCGGCGTCGAGCGCGGCGCGAAGCGCGTCGTCACCGGCCGGTGTCGGAACGCGCGCGCGAACCTGCGCGAAGCCCGCGAACGCGTCGGTGGGCGCGTCGGCGTGGTGCGCGCGCACGGCGCTCGCGGCGGTCTTGCGCAGCTCCGCGAACGCGGCCGGGTCGAGCCAGTGATCGGCCGAGACGCGCACGCCCGCGAGCCCGTCGAGCGAGCGCAGCTCGCGCAGCAGCTCGGCGCGCGTCTGCCCGCGCTGGCCCGCAATCGCGAGCCGTGCCGCGAGCCACGCCTCGCGGTCGCCCGCCGCGGCGAGCGCGAGGTCCGCCGCGCGGTCGGCGCGCCTTCGCTTTCCCGGCCGGGGCGCGGCGTCGAGGATTCGCCCGCCCCCCCAGGTCCAGCCCGCGTTCTCGAGCCGCCGCGAGCCGCGCAGCACGAAGCGGTCGCCCTCGACCGCGACCAGCGGGCGATCCAGCCGCAACTCCGCGAGTCCGACCTCGCCCGGCAAGAGCGCCGCGCGGTCGAGAAGCGAGACCCGCGCCCCGCGCGAAGTCGTGCCCAGGTGCAGCGCGATCCGCGCGCCGGTGGCGAGCCGCGGCGCGCCGGGCAGCAGCCGGAGCTCCACCTCGAGCCGCGTGCGCCTTGCAACGCGATCCGGTGTCGCGACCACGCTGCCGCGCGGAACCGCCTCGACCTCGATGCCCTGCAGGTTCAGCGCCACGCGCGAGCCCGGCAGCGCCCGCGCGACCGGCTGCTCGTGCACCTGCACGCCGCGGATCCGCGCGGCCATCGCCGCGCGCCCGTCGTCGGACCAGACCTGCACGTTCTGGCCCTCGTCCAGCGGCGCGCCGCGAAGCGTGCCGGTCACCACCGTGCCGAAGCCGCGCATCGAGAAGGCGCGGTCCACCGCGAGCCACGCCGGCCCGTCGCGAAGCGTGCGCGCGGGCGCCTCGCTCGCGCAGGCCTCGAGCGCCGCGCGAAGCTCGTCGAGCCCCTGCCCGGTGAGCGCCGAGACCGGCACGATCGGAGCATTCGCAAGACAGGTGCGCTCCAGCTCCTCGGCCACCTCGAGCTGCGCCAGCTCCAGCAGGTCGGGCTCGACCGCGTCGGCCTTGGTGAGCGCCACCACGCCGCGCTCGATCCCGAGCAGATCGCAGATCGCCAGGTGCTCGCGGCTCTGCGGCATGATGCCCTCGTCGGCCGCGACCACGAAGAGCACCAGGTCGATCCCGGTCGCGCCTGAAACCATGGTGTGTACCAGCCGCTCGTGCCCCGGAACGTCGATCAGCGACAGGCGCAAGCCCGACGGGAGAACCAGCGGCGCGAAGCCGAGCTCGATCGTGATCCCGCGCGCCTTCTCCTCGGGAAGCCGGTCGCAGTCCACGCCCGTGAGCGCGCGCACCAGCGTGGTCTTGCCGTGATCGATGTGCCCGGCCGTGCCAAGGACGAGCGCGTCGGCGCTCATCCGATCCGGTCGAAGCCCGTGTACGGCACGAGCGCTTTCGGAATCCGGATCGAGCCGTCGGCCTGCTGGTGGTTCTCGATCAGCGCGATCGGCGCGCGCGACGCCGCGATCGCGGTGCCGTTCAGCATGTGGCAGAAGCGCGTCTTGCCCGACGCGCTCTCGCGGTAGCGCACGCCGAGCCGGCGCGACTGGTAGTCGGTGCAGTTCGAGGTGCTGGTGATCTCGCCCCAGCCGCCGCGCTCGCCGCGGCAGGTCATCCACGCCTCGAGGTCGAACTTGCGGTACGCGGGCGCGCCGAGGTCGCCCGCGCAGACGTCGACCACGCGGAACGGGATCTCGAGCGCGCGGTAGATGTCCTCTTCGATCGCGACCAGCTCCGCGTGCATCGCCTCCGATTCCTCGGGCCGCGTGATCGCGAACATCTCCACCTTGGTGAACTGGTGCACGCGGTACAGACCGCGCGACGCGCGGCCGTGTGCGCCGCCCTCCGTGCGGAAGCAGTGCGAGAGCCCGCAGTAGCGCAGTGGAAGCCGCGCCTCGTCGAGGATTTCTCCGTGGTGGATTCCGCCGAGCGTGATCTCGGCGGTGCCGACCAGCACCAGGTCGGTGTCGGCGATCGAGTAGATGTTCGTCTCGGCGCCGCGCGGGTTGAAGCCGAGCCCGTCCGCGACCTCGGCGCGCGCCAGGTCGGGCGTCTGGAACAGCGTGAAGCCGCGCTTTCGCAGCAAGTCGAGCGAGAACCGCACCAGCGCGTGTTCGAGCAGAACCAGCTCGTTCTTCAGGAAGTAGAACTTCTGGCCGGTCACCTTCGCGCCGGCCTCGAAGTCGATCAGGTCGTGCTTCTCGGCCAGCTCCACGTGGTCGAGCGGCGCGAAGCCGAACGCGGGCGGCGCGCCGATCACGCGCAGCTCGCGGTTCTCCTCGTCGGTGGCGCCGGCGGGCACGTCGGGGTGGGTCAGGTTCGGCACCAGGAGCTGCAGCGCGAGCAGCTCGTCGCGCACGCTGCCGAGCTCGACCTCGAGCACGGCCTCGCGCTCCTTCAGGTCCTTGCCGAGATTTCGCTCCTCGTCGCTCGGCTTTCGGCCCTTCATCTCGCGCGCGAGCGCGTTTCGCCGCTCCTGCACCGACTGCTGCTCCGCGATCAGCGCGCGGCGCCGCTCGTCGAGCGCGACCAGACGCTCGAGGTCGACCGAGACGTTGCGCATGGCGCAGTTCGCCCGGACCGACGCGATGTTCTCGATGATGAAGCGAAGATCGAGCACGCTGAAGCTCCGTCTAGAGCGGTCCGCCGCTCGCTCGCGGCATTCTACGGGCTCGACCGCTCATCGGGTAGCGGCGCCCTCGCGGTCCTCGCGCAGCCAGTCCAGCGCGAGCGCTTTCACCGCCATCGCCACCGCGAGCGGCTCGTCGAACATCAGGTGGTGGTGGGTGCCGGGAATCACCAGGATCGGCAGCCGACCGGCCGAGATCGACGCCATGTGGTCGCCGAAGAAGGCGCCCTCGTCGGCGCTGTCCTCGCCCAGGATCACCGCGCTTCGGCAGGCCAGGCGCGCGAACTTCTCGGCCTGGTCCGCGCCCATCTCCAGGTCGTCGAAGAGCGTGGGGTCGAACTTCCAGGTGAAGCCGCCCTCCACCGGGCGCAGGCTCTTCGCGGCGATGTAGTCGCGCACGCAGGCGTGGCGCACCGGCTGCTCGGGCAGGTAGCGGAAGCGCGCGAGCGCCGAGTCGCGGTCGGGGTGCACGCGCGTCTTGCGCCCGGGTTTCACGCCCTCGCGCCTCGAGCGCAGCCCCCACTCCAGGTAGCGCTCGCGCGGCGCCACCGTGAAGTCCATGAAGATCACGCCGCCCATCTCGGCGCCGTGGCGGTGCGCGGTCTCGAGCGCGACGAATCCGCCGAAGCTGTGGCCGACCACGACCGGGCGCGCGCCGAGCGCGGCGGCGCCGCACACCGCCCAGACCTCGTCGGCGAGCACGCCCGCGGAGTAGCGCTCGCGCCAGCCGCTGTCGCCGTTTCCCGACGAGTCGAGCGCGACGACGCGGAAGCGGTCGGCCAGGAACGGCGCGACGAAGCGCCACCACTCCAGGTGTGCGTTGCTGCCGTGCACGAGCGCGAGGCCGGGCTGGCCCGGCTCGCCCCAGGTCTCGTAGTGGATGCGCACGCCGTCGACCACCAAGTCTGCCGGCTCCGACTTCGCGGCCAGCGCGCGTTCGTACCAGAAGGGAAGGCTCATCGTCACAGGGCTCCACGTGCGGCGGGTTGGGAATCGACCAGGTAGTAGGCACGGAGCGCGCCGGGCGCCTGCCCCTCGTCGAAGCGGATCGTCACGCGAGTCACGACGCCGCTCGCGTCGGACGCGACCTCCGTGCGGCCCGAGTAGTACAGCGGCAGCGGCCGGCCGCTCGCGGCGTCGACGAGCAGCAGGCTGAACACGTGCTCGTCCGCGCGAAGCGCCCCGCCCGAAACGCTCGCGCTCGCCGAGCGCGCGTCGCGCGCGAAGCTCACCTGGCCCACGCCGGCAGGGGGCGACGCGATTCCGTCGCCGTGCAGGTCCAGGTCGAGCCCGCCGAAGACTGCCATCTCGCCGCTGCGCAGATCCGCCAGGCCCATGAGCTGCAGGAAGCGGCCGTAGTACTCGAGCTCGTGCGTGTTCGCCACCGCGACCAGCGCCGCCGGCTCGAGCGCGCGGCCATGCGCGGGGTCGACGCGCGTGGACGCGCGGTACGACCCGAACGGCATGTCCCAGGAGCCGACGAACTGGATCTCGAAGCCGTCGTAGTTGTGCAGCGTGAGCAGACCGCCGTCGTACTCGAGCCGCAGCGGGAAGCGCAGCGTCGAGGACGGATCGACCACGGTGCGCCCGTCGGCGAGCCGCCCGCCGACCACCCAGACGAGCGCGCGGCTCGCGTCGCCCTCGACCGTGCCGCCCAGGTAGTGCAGCGAGTCGAAGCCGATCTGGTTCCACGAGGGCAGCATGGTCGGGTTCGGCGCCGCGTAGCGCGACAGCTCGAAGACGCTGCCTGGGTCGCCGATCCCGGCGGGCACGCGGTACGGAGAGGGCTCGGAGCCGCGCGGCGCGACGTCGAACTCGAGCGTCTCCGCGAAGCCGCCGCCGTCGCGGCCGGCGAAGAACTTCAGCCCCACGCGCCACGGATCCACGCGGTAGCGGCCGCGGATCTCGAGCTTCAGACGGCCGCCCGCTGGCCCGAGCCAGGTCTCGCGCGGCACGAGCACCAGGAACTGCCCGTCGGCCGACACCATCACGTGTCGGGCGGGCGCGCCGCCCACCTGCACGTCGAGGCTCTCGGCGTCGAGCGCGGCGTACTTCGTGTCGCCGCCCTCGCGCAGCAGAAGCGTGAAGGTGAGCGGCTGGTTCGCGGCGATCGCCCGCTCTGGCTCCGTGCGCAGCGCGCCGAACGCGCTGGTGTAGAGCAGGAACGCTCCGTCTGGCGGGAGCGCCTCGCCCGGACCGAGCGTCACGCGCGGGTCCGCGCGACCGGCCGGCGAGAGCGGGTAGTCCCACGGCACCAGGAACACGCCGCCGTTCTCGCCCGCGATCGCGATCCCGTCGGGGCCGAGCGCCGGCGACGCGTTCAGGTCGTTGCGCTCCTCGTCGATGCACAGGTAGGTCCAGCGCAGCGTCCCGTCCGGGTCCAGCGCGACGAGGCGGCCCTCGCCGGTGCCCACGTAGATCCGGTCGCGCGCGTCGACGGCGGGCGAGGAGCGGATCGGCCCCAGCGTGTCGTGCGCCCAGAGCACGCGCCCGGTCTCGGGCTCGAGCGCGTAGATCGTGCCGTCGGTCGATGGCTGGATCAGCGTGCCGTCGGAGAGCTGCGCTGCACTCGCGTACACGTGCCCGCGCAGGCCGCGCTTCCAGAGCTGCTTGCCGCTCGACTGCGCGTACGCGCGCACGTATCCGTCGAAGCCGCCCAGCACGATCGCGCCGTTCTCCGCGCCCGACGTGAGCAGCGGCGACGCCGCGTTCGAGCCGAAGCCGCCGCTCGCCCAAGCGCGCTCGCCCGTCCGCGCGTCGAACGCGAACACGTTTCGCCAGAGCAGGAACTGCGAGCCGGCGAAGATCCGTCCGCTTCGCGCGTTCACCGCCGGCAGCGACCACATCAGCTCGTTGCCCAGGAACTCGCGCCTCTTCTCGCCGGTCTCTCGGTCGATCGCGTAGATCAGGAAGTTGTCGTTGGGCGCGAGCAGCGTGCCGTCGGGGAGCATGGCCAGGTTCCCCTCGAACCAGCCCAGGTTGTACGACTCGACGCCGTAGCGCGCCTCGACCTCCGCCACGGTGTCGGCGCGGAACTTCCAGACCAGCGCCCCGGTCGCGCGCTCAAGCGCGTAGACGTGACCGTCGCCCGAGCCGAAGTAGACCCGTCCGCGGTCGTCGAGAAGCGCCGACGAGTCGATCACCTCGCCGGTCGCGAACTTCCAGAGCAGCGTCCCGTCGCGGTCGAGCGCGTAGAAGCTCTGGTCGGCCGACCCGACGTAGACGTTTCCCTCGGCGTCGATCACCGGCGAGCTGAACACGCCCTTGCCGGTGCGGAACGTCCACGGCGCACGCCGCGCATCGCCGCGCGGCTCGACGCCGCTTCGCCCGTTCTGCAGCGGGTTCGCGCGGAACTTCGGCCACGGGCTGGTCGGATCGAGCGGCACGCCGCCGTGCCCGATCGCGTCGGCAGCGTCGGCAGCGTCGGGCCGGAGCGCGTGCGCGCCGAACGGAACCGTCCGCAGCGCGACGAGGCCCGCCGAAACCCAGAGCGCCGCGCCGAGCAACAGCCAGGCGCGGCGCGGGATTCCGCGCCCCTTTCCCATGCGTTCTCTCCCCGAGTCGCGGCGTAGTATGCAACGGCGGCGCGGCGCGGGTCAGGCGGCCGGGCAGGAGGACAGCCATGACGATGACCTTTGCACCGGGGCGCTGGAGGGCGCGCTGGATCTGGGCCGAGGGTCAGACCGAGGGCCGACAGACCGTCGCGCTGCGGCGCTCGCTCGCGCTGCGCAGCGTGCCCGCAAGCGCGCCGGCCCGTCTGTGCGCGATCTCGCGCTACGCGCTGCACGTGAACGGCCGCGAGCTCGCGCGCGGCCCGGTGCGCGCGAACCCGCGCCGGCAGCCGTACGACGTGGTCGACCTGGCGCCCCACCTGCGCGAGGGCGAGAACGTGATCGGCGTGCTCGCCTGGCGCTACGGCGGCGCGAACGCGTGGTTCCTGCCGCCGCCCGCCGGCAGCGACCTGCGCTTCGGCGCGTTCGTGTTCGAGGCACGAGTGGGCGGTGAGTGGCTCGCCAGCGACGAGAGCTGGAGCGCGCGCGTCCTCGACGGCTGGGGCGAGACTCCGCCCGGCGGCGGCATCGGTGGCCGCGGAACCGAGCTCGTCGACCTGCGCAGCCTGCCGGCCGACTGGTGCGCGCCGGGCGGCGCCGATCCCGGCTGGCCGCGCGCGGTCGCGCGACGCGCGATGTCCTGGGCCGACACCAGCACCGTGCACCCGCCCTCGTACCCGGGCGGCCCGCTCGCCGAGCGCCCGATCGCCTACCCGGGCGGCGAGCCGGTCGAGGCGGACGGGCAGCGCGTCGTGGTCGGCACGCTGCTGCTCGACGCGCAGATCCCCGCCGGCGAGACGCTCACCGCGCACGTCTCGGAGCGGGTGGAGAGCGGCGCCGTCGATCCGCGCGACTCGGCGGTCTCGGTGGCTTTCGTCGGCGACGGAACGCGCCGCGTCTGCGAGTCCCTCGACCTGTACGGGGGGCGCGGCATCGAGATCGACTCGCCACCCGGCGCGGTCGTCCACTCGGCGCGCATCCGCGAGCGGCTGTATCCGGTCGCGGGCGGCGCGTTCTTCCAGTGCAGCGACGCGCGGCTCGACGCGCTCTACGCGGTGGGCCGGCGCACGGTCACGATCTGCTCACTCGACAGCTACGTCGATTGCCCGACGCGCGAGCAGCGCGCCTGGACCGGCGACTCCGTCGTACACCAGATGGTGGACCTGACCACGAACGCCGATTGGCGCCTCGCGCGCTGGCATCCCGCGCTCACCGCGTCGCCGCGGCCGGACGGGATGCTGCCGATGGCGGTCGCGGGCGATCTGGAGCAGATCGACGTCACGGTCATACCGGACTGGGCGCTGCACTGGGTGCACTCGGTGCACAACCTGTACCGCTACGTGGGCAGCCACGACGAGATCGCGCGCCTGCTGCCGGTGGTGGAGGGCGTGCTGCGCTGGTTCGAGCCGTTCCTCGACGAGCAGGGCTGCGCGATCGACGTGTTCGGCTGGGTGCTGATCGACTGGTCGGCCGTCTACACGCAGGGCGTGTGCGGCGCGCTGAACGGGCTGCTGGCGCGCGCGCTGCTCGAGTTCGCGGAGATGGCGGCGTGGGCGGGCGACGCCGGGCGCGCGCGCTGGGCGCTCGCGCGGCATGCGGCGCTCGCGCGCGGCTTCGAGCGCCTCTGGGATGGGCGGCGCGGCCGCTACGTCGACTCGCTGGACCGCGGCGAGCGCCTGCCGATGGTCTCGCAGCACACGCAGGCCGCGGCGCTCGTCGGCGGCCTCGTGCCGGACGCGCGCGTGGCGCGCGTGGTCGCCGCGATGACCGACGAGGCGAGCCTCGTGCACGCGATCTTCGACAAGGCCGACGGGCCGGCCGAGCCGAACAGCGAGATCGCGATCGGCGCCTACACGCGGCGCGGGCCGGTCCCGCCGCCGTGGTGGGACGTCGAGCGGCAGGTCGTGCGCGCGCAGCCGTTCTTCCGCTACGTGGTGCACGACGCGCTGGCCGCGGCCGGGCGCGCGGACCTGATCCCGGCGCAGCTACTGGACTGGGATCGCTGGGCGATGAAGCGCTGCTCCACGTCGTTCACCGAGTGCTGGGCCGGCGGCACCGTGAGCCACGGCTGGTCCGCGACGCCGACCCGCGACCTGGTCCAGCGCGTGCTCGGCATCACGCCGGCCGAGCCGGGCTTCGCCGTAGCGAGCATCGCGCCCGAGCTCGGCCCGCTCGAGTGGGCGCGCGGCTCGGCGCCATGCCCCGCCGGGCCGATCTCCGTCGACGTCCGCGCGAGCTCGATCGCGGTCGAGAGCCCCGTGCCGTTCGACTTCGGCGGCCGCCGCTACCCGCAGGGATCGCACCGCATCGCGCGGGCGTCGACGGGCTGATCCCGACCCCGGTCGCGTCGCACGGGGATCGGATCCGGCCCATTCAGGTTAAGCTGCGGGGTTCATGCGGAGAGGTGGCCGAGTGGTCGAAGGCGGCGGTCTTGAAAACCGCAGGCGCAATGGCGTCCGGGGGTTCGAATCCCTCCCTCTCCGCCATGCGTGGCTGGTGGCGCTCGCGCTTCTCGCGTGGGTTCTCGCGGGCGCAAGCCATGCGCAGGAGGCGCGCCGACCCCGCGTCGAGCCTGCGCTCGCGCGCGCGCTGGCCGAGCCGGCCGCGGCGCAGGCGGCGCTGCGCGCGCAGGCGTCGAGCTCGCGGGCGCGGGCGGGCGAGCTGCGCGTGATCGCCGAGCCCGGCATCGGGCGCTCGGTGGACGACCTGCCGCTGGCGCGCATCCGCGAGCTCGGCGCGCGGATCGACGGCCGCTCGCGCTCGCGCGTGCGCATCGCCGGGCCGCCCGCGGCGCTCGCGCGCGTGGCCGAGCTGGCCGGGATCGATGCGCTGCGCTTCCCGCTGCGCCCGATTCCCGTCGACGGCGCGGGCCCGCGCGTGTCCGAGGCGGTCGGCCTGACCGGCGGCTCCGCGCTGCAGTCGAGCGGCCACACCGGCGCGGGCGTCGACGTGGCCGTGCTCGACCTCGGCTTCTGGCGCCTGGCCGAAGCCAAGACCGCGGGCGAGATCCCCGCGAATGCAATCCCCGTCGATCTGGTCGGAGCCGGGATCGAGGCCGTCACCTCGCACGGAACCGCGGTCGCGGAGCAGGTCGCCGACATGGCGCCCGGCGCGCGCCTGCACCTGATCCTGTTCGACGACGACGTGGACTTCGAGAACGCCGTCGACTACGTGCACACGAACGGCATCCGCATCGCGAACCTGTCGGTGAACTGGTTCAACACCAGCTACTACGACGACACCGGCCCGATCAGCGCGCTGATCAACGACTCGCACGACGCGCACGGCGTGTTCTGGAGCGTGGGTGGCGGCAACTGGGGCTACCGCCACTGGCGCGGCGGCTGGCTCGACGAGGACGCCGACCGCTGGCTCTCGTTCTGGCCGAACGACGAGCAGCTCGACCTGATCCAGGAAGTCGCGCTCGGCGCCGAGGCCTGCGTGGCGCTGAACTGGAACCAGTACGCGGGCACGCCCCAGACCGATCTCGACCTCTACGTGTACTCGGCCGCGGGCGCGGCCGTGGCCACCAGCGCGAACACGCAGGGCGCGGGCAGCGGCGCGCCGCCGGCCGAGTACGCCTGCTTCGCGCGCGTGAGCTCGGACGAGCCCTACACCGCGCGCGTGCGGCGCAAGCCAGGCGGCACGCCGCCCGCGGGGCTCGACATCACGCTCGTCAGCAGCAACGTCACGATCGCGAGCGCCGAGCGCGTGGCCGCGTCGAGCCTGGTCGACCCCGCCGTCGCGCACGGCGCGTTCGCCGTGGGCGCGATCGACGCCGCGCGCTGGAACGACGCGCCCACGCCGCCGATCGAGTCGCTCTCGAGCCGCGGCCCCACCACCGACGGCCGCACCAAGCCCGAGCTCGTCGCGCCTGACCGCACCAACAGTCTGACCCGGCCGTACGTGCCGGGCACCTCGTTCGCGGCGCCCGTCGTCGCGGGCGCCGCCGCGCTCCTGCTCGGGCAGAACTCGAACTTCACCGCCCTGCAGCTCCGCGCCACGCTCACCGCCGCCGCGCAGGACGTCGGCCCCGCCGGCCAGGACGACACCTACGGCTACGGAAAGCTCGTCGTGCCCGTCGTCCCGCCCGGCCCCGACGCCGACGCCGACCTGGTCCAGGACGCCTTCGACAACTGCCCCTTCACCGCCAACACTACGCAGCTCGACGCGAACAGCGACGGGATCGGCGACGCCTGCCAGTGCGGCGACCTGTCCGGCGACGGCCTGATCAGCAGCGCCGACGAGGACCTGCTCCGCGCCTGGCTCTCGTCCCCCGCCGCGCCCCCCGCGGGCCTATTGCGCTGCAACGTGATCGGCCCCGCCGTCCCGTCGGGCGCCGACTGCCGCATCGACGACCGGGCCGTGCTCGCCCGCGAGCTCGCCTCGGCCGGGCCGGGCCTGGCGCAGGCCTGCGCGCCTGCGCTGCCATGATGGGCGGGGCTCCGCGCGCGGCCGGCCGCGAGCGGGGGTTGTCACGGCCCCGCCACACCGGCATCATCGCCGCCGCCTCGCGGAGAGGTGGCCGAGTGGTCGAAGGCACAGGTTTGCTAAACCTGCATACGGGAAACTGTATCGAGGGTTCGAATCCCTCCCTCTCCGCCAGCCTTGCCCACCCCATTCGCATTCCCATTCCCCGGAGAGATGGCCGAGCGGTCGAAGGCGCACGCTTGGAAAGCGTGTGTACCGAGAGGTACCGTGGGTTCGAATCCCACTCTCTCCGCCAGGGCCGGGTCCGGTCGACTACGTTCGCCTTCGGCTCACTGCGCGCGGCGCGCTGCGCCGCTTGCGGGCTCGGCTCGGGGCGGCCCTCGCCTCGCCGGTGGGCGGGGATCTCGCGGCCAGAGCGGGTTTGCTAAGCTGCCCGCCGCTTCGCGCGCGCCCATAGCTCAGTTGGATAGAGCGTCAGGTTGCGGACCTGAAGGTCGCATGTTCGAGTCATGCTGGGCGCGCCAGCGCTGCCTCGCTCGCGGCGGAACGCTCGGGGGTCGTCGGCGGGTTGTGTCAAGATGCGGCTGGCCAGGGGGCCGGCGATGACGCGCAGCTTCGACAGCGACGACCGGAACGTGGTGACTGCGCCGAACGGCGCGCGGGTGCACCGGGATCACCTCGCTCAGAGCGCGGTGATCGCGCGCGAGCTCTACCAGGTGCGGCCCGGCGTGCATTGCCTGGTGGGCAACGGCCTGTCGAACCAGACGTTCATCGACGCGCCCGACGGGGTGATCGCGATCGACACCGGCGAGTCGGTGGAGGAGATGGCGGCTGCCTTGCGGGAGCTGCGCGAGCTGAACGGCAGGCCGATCGCCGCGGTCGTCTATTCGCACTTCCACTATGTCGAGGGAACGCGGGCCATCCTCGACGAGGGCAACTGCGCGGACCCGCTGCCGGTCTACGGGCATCCGCGCATCGCCGTCAACAAGGCGCGCACGTCGGGCGAGATCGCGCCCGCGTACGGCCGCGGCATCGTCGAGCAGTTCGCCGTCGTGATGCCGACCGAGGGCGCGGACGGCGCGGTGAACGTCGGCCTCGGCTTCCACTTCCGAAACCCGGAGCACGCGCCGTTCACGCCCGGCTACATCCCGGTGACGCGCGAGCTTCCGGACGAAGGGACGCTGGCGATTGCGGGTCTCGACTTCATCGCGAAGCACTCGCCGAGCGATTCCGACGACTCGGTCAACCTGTTCTGTCCCGAGCTCGACCTGTGCCTGCACAACACGGTGTGGCCAGCGCTCTTCAACGTGTTCGCGATTCGCGGAGAGGAGTACCGGGATCCGCGGGTCCTGATTCCCGGCATCGAGACCATCATCGCCTGGGCGCCCCAACACCTGATCGCGACGCACGGCCCGCCGCTCGTGGGCCGCGCGAGCATCGTCCAGAAGTGCGAGCGCTACCGCGACTCGATCCAGTTCCTGTGGGACCAGACGGTGCGCGGGATCAACAAGGGCTGGACCATGGACGAGATCGCGACGCGCGTGCGCCTGCCCGAGCTGTACGACCAGGACTACCTGACGAGCGAGCGCTACGGCGTCGCGGAACACCACGTGCGGCAGATCTTCACCGGACTGCGCGGCTGGTTCGACGGCGAGGAGTCGAAGTTGTTCCCGCTGGAGCCAGCGGAGCGCTTCGCGCGACTGATCGCGGGCTTCGGCGGTCGTGCCGAAGTGGCGGAGCAGGCGAACGCGGCTCTCGCGGACGACGACGTTCGCTGGGGCACGGAGCTGGCCACCTGGCTCGTGCGCTCCCGGGGCGCGACGGATGCCGATCGCGAGCTGCTCGCGCGTGCCTTGCGACTCGTGGCCCGGCGCACGCCCGCGGCAAACGTGCGCAACTGGGCGATCACCCGTGCGCGCCACCTGGATCGCTCAACACCGATGGACCGCCTCTACGGCCACGGTTTCAGCCAGAGGGGGATGGCGCACGCCTCGGCAACGGGTCTGGTGCACACCCTGCGCGTGCTGCTCGATCCCGCCAAGGCGGCCGGCGTGAACGCACACGCGAAGTTCGCGATCGATGGCGAGACGGCCGGCCTGCACGTGCGAAACTGCGTCGCGGTTCCGACCGACGGCGCGGGTGCGTCGGGAACCGCGTCGATGTCGAGATCGACGCTGCTCGCGATCCTGTCCGGAAAGCTGCGCTGGCCCGAGGCGAAGATCGAGGTGTCGGGCGATGCGTCCGCGGTGGACGCCGTGCGTCGCTGCTTCGAGCACGCCGCGATCTCGAGCTAGAGGGAGAGACGAGATCAAGCCGCGAGGTCCGGCGCTCCCGCGCCCCACACGCCCGTTCGCTGGCAGCGTCGGCAGACTGGTGGCCGACTCGCGGCCGTCCGCGCCCGACGTGACCTTCCCGGCGGGCGACGCCCCGAACATCGTCGTCGTTCTGCTCGACGACGTCGGGTTCGGCACCTGCAGCACCTTCGGCGGGCCCGTGCCGACGCCGGCGCTCGATCGCGTGGCGAGGAACGGTCTGCGCTTCAATCAATTCCACACCACGGCGCTTTGCTCGCCCACGCGCGCGGCGCTGCTGACCGGGCGCAACCACCACGCCGTGCACATGGGAATCATTCCCGAGGGTGCCTCCGCGTTCCCGGGCTACGACTGCATCATCCCGAAGGAAGCGGCGACGGTCGCCGAGATCCTGAAGCAGTCCGGGTACTCGACCGGTGCGTTCGGAAAGTGGCACCTGACCCCGGCCCACGAGCAGACCTTGACGGGTCCGTTCGATCGCTGGCCGACGGGGCTTGGGTTCGAGCGCTTCTACGGAATTCTGAGCGCCGAAGCGTCGCAGTTCGAGCCGCCGATGTTCGACCAGACCACGCCCGTGATGCCGTACGAGGGGCGCGACGACTACCACATGACCGAGGACATCGCTGCGAGGGCAATCGCGTGGATGAAGCTGCAGCGCGCGAGCAACCCGCGCCGTCCGTTCTTCACCTACTTCGCGACCGGCGCGATGCACTGTCCGCACCACGTTTGGCCGGGGTACATCGATCGGTTCAAGGGGCAGTTCGACGAGGGCTGGGACGTTCTGCGCAAACGCATCTACGAACGACAGCTCGAGCTCGGCGTCATACCCGCGGGCACGATGCTCACGCCGCGCCCCGCCGAGATCCCGTCCTGGCAGGACTACCCGGACCGCTACAAACCTGTGGCCGCGCGCCTGATGGAGGTGTTTGCCGGATTCATGGCGCACACCGACGAACAGATCGGAAAGCTGCTCGACGCGCTCGACGAGATGGGGGAGACCGACAACACGCTGTTCGTCTACATCACCGGAGACAACGGCGCTTCGGCCGAGGGGACGCTGCACGGCGCGTGGAGCGCGCCAGCGTTCCAGAACGGCCTGCCGGAGGATCCCGAATGGCTGCTCGCCCACATCGACGACTTCGGGTCGGCGCGCTGCGGGAACCACTTCAACCTCGCCTGGGCCTGGGCACTGGATGCTCCGTTCCAGTGGATGAAGCAGATCGCGTCGCACTTCGGCGGCACGCGCAACGCGTTGGCGCTGCAGTGGCCGAGGCGCATCGCGGACCCGGGCGGACTGCGTCGCCAGTTCCACCACGTGGTCGACATCTTTCCAACGCTGCTCGAAGCCGCGGGCGTCGAGGCGCCGTCGCAGGTGAACGGCATCGAGCAGATGGACGTCGACGGCACGTCGATGCTGTACGCGCTCGCAGACGGGGCCGCGCCGGATCGGCACATCACGCAGTACTTCGAGATGTTCGGAAATCGCGCGATCTACCACGACGGCTGGATCGCGTCGTGCTTTCACGGACGCCTGCCCTGGATGCGTTTCGACTCGGTGCCCTTCGATGGACCGCAGGAGCGCTGGGAGCTGTACGACATCCGCAGCGACTTCTCGCAGTCCGACGACCTGTCGCGGAGGTTCCCGGAGAAGCTCGCGGAGCTTCAGGCGCTGTTCGACTCCGAAGCGCGGCGAAACCGGGTCTATCCGCTCAAGGAGCCCGTCCAGACGCTGGGCGCGAGGTTCGCCGTGCCCGACGCGCTCGGTGGCCGGACCAAGATGACCTACACCACGGCGCACATCCGCATGCCGGAGCGCTCCGTCGTCAACTTGAAGAACTGCTCGTTTCGCATCACGGCGGAGATCACCGTGCCCGCGAGCGGATGCGAGGGGGTCATCGCCGCCCAGGGCGGAAACTTGGCCGGCTGGTCGCTGTACGTGAACGCGCAGGGCCGCCCCGTGTACCACTACAACTGGCTCGGCCACGAGCACTACGTCGCAACCGCCTCGAAGCCGCTGGCTCCGGGGCGACACAGATTGGTGATCGACCACGCTTACGACGGTGGCTTCGGCGCCGGAGGCGAGTCGCTGCTTTGCGTCGACGGTGTCCCGAGCGCGCACGTGCGCTTGGCGAAGTCGGTGCCGGTGGTCTTCTCGGTCAGCGGCGAGACGTTCGACGTGGGGCTCGACAGCGGAGCGGCCGTCGGCTTCTACCCGCACGTCTACCGCTTCTCTGGAGAGATCCACGGCGTGACCCTCGAGCGGCTGAGCGAGCCCTCGCCCGAGGTGAAGGCGATGATCGAGGATGCGGAGTTCCGCGCCAGCCTCGCCGTTCAGTGACGCGAGGAATCCGAGCGTTCGGAGCTTCGCTCACACCCCGCCCCCGCTGCGGACCTGAAGGTCGCATGTTCGAGTCGTGCTGGGCGCGCCAGGAATCCCGCGAGCGCGCATCAGGCCTGCCCAGGGAAGGGATCTCGCGCGGCTTTCATCCCATTTCCGGCCGGCTCCTCGGCTCCCGACCCGCGGCCCCCTACCGGGTCGACGCGGTCCTCGAAGGGCGCGTCTTCACCAGGCGATCGCGCAGGTCCGACGGCGCGGTGAACACGAACGCGCGCCCGGCTCGGCCCTTCTCGAGCAGCCCGCGCTTCGCCAGGTCGAGCAGATCGGTCCTCGCGGTCTGGTAGGAGACCTCGTGGCTCCTCTGATGGGACTCGATCGTGTACGGGTGACCGGGGTGCCGCAGCGCATGTCCCAGGAGGGCGAGCTGCCGGTGCGTCAAGACGACTCTCTGGCGAAGCAGCGATTCGATCTCTCGAATCTCGAGTGACTTGCTCGCGAGATACTCGCGCATCTCATCGATGGCTCGGCGAATCACGCCGAGATGGAAGAGGATGAAGTACGTCAGGTCGTTCTCATCGGTCTCGGTGTAGAGGAAGGCGCGCGCATATCGCGACGGCGCGCTCCCGAAGATCCGCGAGATCGAGAAGAACTCGACGAGCCAGTAGCCGTCGCGGAGCATCGACCAGTAGAAGAGCGATCGCGCGGTGCGCCCGTTTCCGTCCGTGAAGGGATGGTCGTACGCGAGCCAGAAGTGCAGGATGATCGCCTTCACGGCGGGGTGCAGGTAGTAGCCGTGCTCGCTCGCGTTCGCGAAGTCGCACATGGACTGCATTCGCGCGTGGATCTCCTCCGCTCTCGGCGGGGTGTGCAGGAGCGTGTTGTCGCGATCGTCGTAGACGGCGACGCGGTCGCCCGGCGTGCGCAGGAAGTGCCGGTCCGCGCCTTCCGTCAGCAGCTCGTCGACGATGGTTCGGTGCAGCCTGAAGACGATCTCCGGCGTGAGCGGCTCGCCGCGTATCTCGGACACCGCTCTCATGGCCTGGAAGTTGTTCAGAATCATCCGCTCGCTCCGATCGAACGGCCGGCGACCGGAGCGGATCATCTCCCTGGCGACCTCGCGCGTGGTCGCGGCACCCTCGAGCTGGCTCGACGTGATGGCCTCTTCCATCGCCGAGCTGAACACGTAGCGGTCCCGCGTGCTCGGGTTCACGACCCGATCCTCCATCAGGACCTGTCCGCTCGCGTCGCGGTCGATCCCCTGCAGCAGCTCGAGCACCGGGTCCGGCATGCAGAACGAGAACGGCGCCCCGTGGGCGTCGCGAAGCGGGATCCGCCTTCGCCCGGAGTTCCGGGCCACCTTCATCGCCGCCCACCACTCCCGGTGCGAGACGCCATCCGGCGGCGCGACGTATCGCAGCGTCTGCCAGTGCCGATATCTGCCTCCGGGCGCCGGCGGAACTCCCATCGCGAGCACGCCGACCAGGCGCTTCAGCTCGCGGTCGCCGCCGTCGCCCATCTTCAGGGCCTCGGCGAGCGTCGGCGGGCGTTCTGGGATCTTCATGGGGTCTGAGTTCGGAACTACTGGCGAGGTACTAATGCTTCTTCGGTTAGTACTTCGGTGGGAAGTACTAACGAGCTACTAGAATTGCGTCAACTAGTAGTTCGGCCGCTCCGGTTTTCGAGGTCGACCTGAGCTCAGGGAAGTCGAGCCCTTGGCGGCGAACCTGCCGCCGCTTCGCGACTGGGTGCGGGCAACCCCGGCCCTCGACCGCCTGCCGCAGCGCTGCCACGTGCGAAAACGAGAGACGCCGAAGCACGGCAAGAGCGGAAGCCGAAGATCCCGGCGGCTTCGCCTCCGGGTCCGGGGTGAACAAGTGGGGATGGAGCGAGAAAGGACAGGAGGTGCGCAAGAGAAGGTGTCCTCATTGCGCGCAAGGGATCCCGCCCCCGCACGCGCGCGTGTCGAAGAGGACGGGAACAACAGCTCAGGCCGCGCGGGGCCGCCCGAGCGCGACGTGCGCCAGCGCGAAGAAGACGACGTGGGCGAGGTTCGGCGCGGCGGGGAGCAGGAACGAGCGGCCCCACTCCGTAGGCAGGCCCGCGAGCGCGAGCGCGATCGTGAGCGCGAGCGGGTTCGCGAGCCCGAGCGCGGCGGGCAGCGCGCGGACCCGGGAGACGCTGGCCGCGGCGATCGCCGTGGAGGCCGCGAGCAGGCAGAGCGCGGCCGCGAGCCAGGACCAGACCAGCGCGGGCTGCTCGCCCACCGTTTCGAGCGGGGGCGCGCCGGTCGTGGCCGAGGACAGGCCCGCGTGGATCACGAGCGCCGTGAGCCCGTGGATCAGCGCGCCGATTGCGCCCATGCCGAGGCCGCCGAGCGCGACGG
>VGRW01000058.1 GCA_016875225.1 Deltaproteobacteria bacterium | reverse complement strand
AAGAAGGCGCCCGGCGGATCGCCGCTGCGCGCGATCGATTCGAGGTACGCGACCCGTTGCAGCAGCGGGTGCGGGAGCGGAAGGCTGCGCTTTCCCGCCAGTCGCAGCAGCGTCGAGAGCGGCAGCACCCCGTCCGCGGCGAGGTTGTAGACCCCGGGCGCATCGCGTTCGAGTGCGAGCTCGACGGCGTCGAGCCAGTCGGACTCGTGCAGGAACTGAAGGAGCGGATCGTAGCCGAGCAGCGTCACGACGCGCGCCGCCTCGAAGCGCCGCGTGACGGCGGACTCGTAGCTCGGGCCGACGATCCAGCAGGGCCGGAGCGACGACACGACCAGCGCGCGGTGGCGCTGCGCGAAGATGCGCAGCAGCCCCTCGACCTCCACCCGGTCGCGAAGCGAGTGCGCGCCGTGCGGCGGGCGCAGCGCGTGGTCCTCGGAGAGGAAGTTGGGGTTGTCCGGGTGGGGCCCGTAGACCTGCGCGCTGCTCGTGACGACGAGCTTTCGCACGCCTGCGGCCGCGGCCGCGTTCATCACGTGCAGCGAGCCGACGACTTCGAGCTCGTGGGAGTACTCGAGATCGGGATGCGGGTCGGTGAAGAAGGCGGCGTGCAGGACCGTCTCGCAGCGCTCCTTCTCCAGGATCTCGGCGACGATGCTGTCCGCGGTCGGCTCGGTCAGATCGACCCGGTGGAAGCGCACGCGTCCCTCGAGTCGCCTGGGCTGGCGCAGATCGAGCCCCACGATCCGTGCCGGCGGATCCTGCTCGAGCAACCGCTCTGCGATCTTCGCACCCGTGAACGTGCCGAGACCCGTGATCGCGATCGTCGGCCGCGGCTCGACGCTGCGGGGCGCTCGTCTGGCGCTCACGACGCCCTGTATCGGCCATGGCCGTACGGGTGTCAATCATCGCTATCATCGCCAGCGATGCGCGATCACAGAACGCTCGTCGTCCGTGACCCCCGCTTCCGAGACCACGCGCCCGCGCGCGCGCATCCCGAACGCCCTGAACGGCTCGAGGCGGTCGACCGCGCGCTCGACGCCGCGGGCGAACGGATCCGCAAGCTCGATCCGCGTGCGGCGAGCGACGAGGAGCTGCTCGCGGTGCACGATCGCAGCTATCTCGACGCGCTGTCGGCGTGCGTCGGCCAGACCCGCCGGCTCGACCCCGACACGTACTGCTCGCCGCGATCGGTCGAGACCGCGCGGCTCGCCGCCGGCTCGCTGGTCGAGGCCGCGCTTCGCGTCGCTCGCGGCGAGGCGACCCGAGCCTTCGCGGGCTTGCGCCCGCCTGGCCACCACGCCGAGCGCGACGCCGCGATGGGCTTCTGCCTGCTCGGCAACGTCGCGATCGCGGCGCGCGCTCTGCTGGCTCGGACCGGTATCGAACGCATCGCGATCGTCGACTGGGACGTGCACCACGGCAACGGCACGCAGCACGCGTTCGAGTCCGAACGCGACGTGCTCTTCGCGTCGCTGCACCAGTTCCCCTTCTACCCGGGAACCGGCGCGCTCGACGAGCAGGGTCGGGACGCCGGACTCGGCGCGACCCTGAACCTGCCGCTTCCGCAGGGCTGCGGGGACGCCGAGTACGGCGCGCTCTTCGACCACCTGATCGTCCCGGTCCTGCGCAGCTTCGAGCCCGAAATCATCCTGGTCTCAGCCGGCTTCGACGCGCACGAACGCGATCCGCTCGGCGGGATGAACGTGACGACGCGCGGATTCGGACTCATGGCGCAGCGACTCTGCGCGATCGCCGACGAAGCCTGCGAGGGACGGATCGTCCTGGCGCTCGAGGGCGGCTACGACCTCGACGCGCTCGAGGCCTCGGTCGGCGAGACCGTGCGCGTTCTCGCCGATCCGTCGCTCCGCGGCGAGGGATTCCCGCCGCCGGACGAGCCCGCGTGGGAGCTGGTGGGCAATCTTCGCGAGGCGCACGCGCGGTTCTGGCCGGAGCTGACTCGCCGCGTCCAAGCGTGACTTCCGACGCCCCCAAGATATTGAGCGTCTGACTCGAGTCACCTCAACATGCAGGGCGTCGAGCCATGCCGGGACGGTCGTCGCAAAGCGGGGCGAATTCTTTCGGTTTTTTCGCAAGAAAGTGTTGACGGGCGGGATTTAGTGGATGTAGAGTGGGTTTCAGTGGGATAGGGTTTCAAGGACCCAGGTGCTGTTCAGGGGGGGAGTGCCGGGTCCTTGAAACCCCCTTCCCACCGGTGCGTGCGGGGGCCGGTGGAAGAATGTTCTGGGGGTGCCACGAGCACGTTCTCGACGAGAAGGGGCGCACCAGCCTGCCGAAGGAATTTCGGGACCTGTTGACGCGCTCGAGCGAGCCGCCCTGGCTCACGCTTCGCTCGCGCTGTCTGGCGATCTACCCGGCCGAGAAGTTCGACAAGATTCGCCAGCGCCTCTCCGACGACGTGCTGAACGACGCGGCCGAATCGCTCGAGCGCCTGATCATCGGCCATGCAACACCGTGCAGTGTCGATCGCGCCGGACGGATCCTGATCCCGCCGACGCTGCGCCGTCTGGCCCGGATCGAGCGCGAGATCGTCTTCATGGGGCTCACCGACCGGGTCGAGATCTGGGACCGCGCCCGCTACGAAGCCGAGATCGAGAACACCCAGGAGCACGAGGCCGAGAACTCGCGCTTCCTGCGCGGCGCCACGCGGTGACGCCGTCCCACGCCCCGGTGATGGTCGACGAGGTCCTCGAGCTGCTCTCCCTGCGCGAGGACTCGCGGATCGTCGATGCGACGACCGGACACGGAGGACACGCCGAGCAGATCCTGGAGCGGCTCGGCTCGAACGGATTGCTGGTCGGTCTCGACCGCGACCCGGAGATGCTCGAGGTCGCCGAGAAGCGCCTGCAGCGCTTCGGCTCGCGCGCCAGGCTCTTCCACGCGCGCTTCTCGTTCCTGCGCGAGGTGGCCGCCGCGGCGGGCGCCCTTCCCGTCGACGGCGTGCTTCTGGACCTCGGCGTCTGCTCCGCGCACCTCGACCGGATCGAGCGCGGCATGAGCTTTCGCGCCGGAGACGCGCCGGTGCCGCTCGACATGCGAATGGACCGATCGAGCGGAGAGACCGCCGCCGATCTGCTCGAGCGGATCGGCACCGAGGAGCTCGCGCAGCTGCTCCGCGACGGCGGCGTTCCGGCCGCCGGTCGCGTCGCGCGCGCGCTCGACGCCCGACGACCGATCCGCACCGTGCAGGATCTCGTGGCGGCGCTATCGGGCGTGCGGCTCCCGGAGCGCCGGCACCATCCGGCGACGCTCGTGTTCCAGGCGCTGCGCATGGCCGTGAACGACGAGCTCGCCGAGCTCGACGCGGGCCTCGAGAGCGCGCTCGAAGTGCTCGCACAGGGAGGGCGGCTGGCCGTGCTCTCGTATCACTCCGGAGAGGACCGCAGGGTCAAGCAGTTCATGGCTCGCGAGGCGAAGGGCTGCATCTGCCCGCCGGATCTTCCCGTCTGCGGCTGCGGCCAGGTGCCGCGGCTGCGGATCGTGGCGCGCGGAACCAAGCCCTCCCCGGGCGAGATCCGGCGCAATCCCCGAGCGCGCAGCGCGCGACTTCGCGGAGGCGTGCGATGCTGAACACGCGGCTGCAGGGCCACCGCCCGTGGTTCGGAGCGCTGCTCGCCCTCGTGCTGGGCGCGATCGCGGCGTCCGGGGTGCTCGTGTACGTGCGCACGTACGTGATCTCGCTGCGCTACGAGCTCGGCCGCCGCGTCTCGCACGAGCACGAGCTCTCGCTCGTCGTCGAGCGGCTGCGCATCGAGGTGGCGGCGCTGGCCGCGCCCGAGCGCATCGAGCCGCGCGCGCTCGAGCTCGGCTTGATCTACCCGGCTCCCGAGCAGGTCGTCTCCCTTGCCGATCCCCACCTTGCCGCGCTCTCCGACGTCGCGGGGGGCGAACCCCGTTGAGCGCCGCACGGCGGACGCGCCGGCGGCGGAGCGCGGGCCTGCAGCCCGGCCGTCTGCAGGTCGTCGCGTTCGTCGGGCTGCTCGGCTTCGCAGCGCTGCTCGGGCGGGCGATCCAGCTGCAGACGCTCGACGCCGAGGTCCTCGCGACGCGCGCCGCACGTCAGGGCGCGACCAAGGTCGAGCTCTCCGCGCTGCGCGGTGAGCTTCGCGATCGCGACGGGCGGCCGCTCGCCGTCTCGGCCAGCGTGGAGTCCGTCGCGGCTTCGCCGCGTCTGATCGCGGATCGGCCCGCCGCCGCGCTCGCGCTCGCGAAGGCGCTGCGGCTGCCGGCCAAGGAGATCGAAGCCCGCCTCGCGGAGTCCGCGAGCTTCGTCTGGCTGCAGCGCTGGGTCACGCCCGATGCCGCCGATCGCGTTCGCGCGCTCGGGCTCGCGGGAGTCCACCTTCACGGCGAACGGCGCCGCTTCTACACCAACGGGTCGCTTGCGGGCCCGCTGCTCGGCTTCGCCGATCGCGACGGGCGCGGGCTCTCGGGCGTCGAGCTGCTCTTCGATCGCGAGCTTCGCGGCACGGGCGCAAAGCTGCGCATGAACCGGGACGGTGGCGGTCGCCCGCTCCCGCAGGACGTGCAAGCACCCGAAACCCGTGCGGGCCAGCCGGTCACGCTCGCGCTGGACCTCGAGCTGCAGCACTTCGCCGAGAAGGCTCTCGCCGAGTCGCTGCGCAGGACCGGCGCGCGCCACGCGACGCTGGTCGCGCTCGACCCGCGGACCGGCGAGATCCTGGTGGCGGCCGAGTCGCCGAGCTTCGATCCGAACCGCTTCTGGCTCGAGGACTCCTCCGCGTATCGCGCGCGCGCCTTCGTCGACACGTTCGAGCCGGGAAGCACGTTCAAGCCGTTCTCGATCGCCGCGGCCCTGGAGGCCGGGGTGACCCACCCGGGCGAGATCTTCGACTGTGAAGGCGGGCGCTTCCGGATCGGACGGCGCACGATCCGCGACTACCACCCGCACGATCTGCTCAGCGTCAGCGACATCCTGAAGGTCTCGAGCAACATCGGCACGGCCAAGATCATCGCCAGGCTCGGGGCGCGCCGGCTGGTGGATGCCGTGCGCCGGTTCGGCTTCGGACGAGTGACTGGCAGCGGCTTTCCGGGCGAGGTCGCGGGCAGCGTGCGGGAGATCCGCGAGCGGCAGGCGATCGAGCGCGCGAACCTGTCGTTCGGCCAGGGCGTCACGGTGACACCGGTGCAGCTCGTCGCCGCCATGGCGGTCTTCGCGAACGGCGGCGTGCGGGTCACGCCTCGCATCACGCGCGCCTCCGCCGACACGCCCGCCGTGGCCGGCGAGCGCGCGATCTCGGAGCGCACCGCGCGCACCGTGCTCGAGATGATGCGGCAGGTCGTCGTCGACGGTACGGGCAAGGGGGCCGCGCTCCCGCACGTTTCGGTCGCCGGCAAGACAGGGACCGCGCAGAAGGTGAAGGACGGCGTCTACTCCCAGACCGACTACGTGGCCTCCTTCGTCGGAATCGTGCCGGTCGTGAATCCGCGTCTGGTGATCGGCGTCTTCATCGACGAGCCGCGCGGGTTCCGCACCGGCGGAATGGTCGCGGCGCCGGTGTTTCGCGAGGTCGCGGGCTACGCGGTCGATCGGCTCGGCATCGGCTACCCGACGCCTCGCCCCGCGCCAGCGCAGAGGATCGAGACGCGCGGGAAGAATCCCGGAGGCGGAGCGGGATGACGCGGACCTTGGAGGATCTCGTCGCCGGACTCGACGCCAGAATCGACGGCCCGGTGCGCGCGGAGATCCGCGACGTGAGCTACGACTCGCGCAAGGTGGGTCCGGGCGCGCTCTTCGTCGCGCTGCGCGGCGCGCAGAGTGACGGCCACCGCCATCTCGAGGCGGCGATCGAGGCCGGGGCGAGCGCGCTGCTCGTCGAGCATCCTCCCGCGGCGCGCCCGGAGCACGTGGCGGTGGCGCGCGTGCGCGACACACGCACGGCGCTCGCCGACGTCGCTTCGCGCTTCTTCGCGCACCCTGCGCGTGACCTCACGCTGGTCGGCGTCACCGGGACGAACGGAAAGACCAGCACCGTGCGCATGCTCGAGTCGATCCTGCTCGCGTCGGGCCGTTCCGCCGGGAGCATCGGCACCATCTCGATCCGCTATCCGGGCTTCGAGGAGAAGTCGGCACTCACGACGCCCGAGTCACTGGACCTGCAGCGCTGGCTCGCGCGGATGCGCGACTCGGGCGTCGCGGCGGTCGCGCTCGAGGTCTCTTCGCACAGCCTGGCGCTCGGACGCGTGCGCGGGCTGCGCTTCGCCGTCGCCGTCTTCACGCATCTCACGCAGGACCACCTCGACTTCCACCAGGACATGGAGAGCTACGGCCGCGCGAAATCGCTGCTCTTCGGGACCGAGCATCTCGCGGGAACGGCGGTCCTGAACGCGGCCGATCCCTGGACGACTCGCTTCGCGGAGATCGCGATCGCGGCCGGTCACCCCGTCTCTCGCTTCGCGCGCGGCCGCGATTCGGGCGCGGACTTCTGCACCGTCGAGGAGCGCGTCACGCTTGCGCACTCTCGGCTTCGCGTGCGCGGACCGGACGCCGAGGTCGAGATCGAGCTGCCGCTCCCGGGGGACTTCCAGATCGACAACGCGCTGGCCGCGATCGCCGCGAGCCGCGCGCTCGGCATCGACTGGGACGCGATCCGACGCGGCCTCGAGCGCTGTCCGGCGGTTCCCGGCCGGCTCGAGCGCGTGGGCTCCGGCCGGCCGATCGTGCTGGTCGACTACGCGCACACACCCGACGCGCTGGACGCGGTGCTGGGGCGCGTGCGGCCGCTGGTCGCGGGCCGGCTGATCGCCGTCTTCGGCTGCGGCGGAGATCGCGATCGCGGCAAGCGCGCGCCGATGGCCCGCGCGGCCTGCGCCCACGCCGACCACGTGATCGCGACCAGCGACAACCCGCGCAGCGAGGATCCCGACGCGATCCTGCGCGACGTGGCGGTCGGCCTCGAGGGCTCGCACGAGGTGCTGCGCGATCGGCGCCAGGCGATCGCGCGCGCGATCGCGATCGCAGGCGCGGAGGACTGCGTCGTGATCGCCGGCAAGGGCCACGAGGACTACCAGATCATCGGGCGCGAGCGCTTCCCGTTCGACGACCGCGAGGAGGCGCGGCGAGCCCTCGCAGACCGGGGAGTGGCCGCATGAGCTGGACGCTCGGCGAGCTCGCGCGCTCCTGCGGCGGGCGGATCTCCGGATCGCCCGAGACGCGGATCGAGAGCGTCTCGACGGACTCGCGCACACTCGGGCGCGGCGCGCTCTTCGTCGCGATCCGCGGCGAGACGCACGACGGGCACGACCATCTGCAGGACGCGCTGGCCCGGGGCGCAGCGGCGCTTCTGGTCTCGTGCGACGTTTCGGCCGGCCCTGCGATCCGCGTCGACGACACGGTCGAGGCGCTGGGTCGCCTGGCGCGCGCGCAGCGCGCGAGCTTCTCGGGCCCGGTGATCGCGATCACCGGCTCCAACGGAAAGACCACGACCAAGGAGCTCTGCGCGGGAGTGCTCGAGGCGGCGGGCCGGCGCGTTCGCAGGACGCCGGGCAATCTCAACAATCACATCGGCCTGCCGCTCTCGGTGCTCGCGCTCGAGCCCGCGGACGAGGTTCTGGTGGTCGAGATGGGCATGAACCACGAGGGCGAGATCGATCACCTGGCGCGCATCGCGGAACCCACGGTCGGCGCGATCACGAACGTCGCTTCCGCGCACCTCGGCCCGCTCGGGTCGCTGGCGGCGATCGCGCGCGCGAAGGGCGAGCTCTTCGCGCGCATCCGGCCCGACGGTGTGGCGGTCGTGAACTCCGACGATCCGAACTGCGTCGCGCAGAGCGCGCGCTTCAGTGGCCGCAAGCTCCGCTTCGGCACGAGCGCGAACGCAGAGGTACGCGCTCGCTCCGTGACCTCGGAAGCGGGCGCCGCGCACTACACGCTCGAGTGTGGATCCGGCAGCGTCGGGATCCGCATGCGCGTTCCCGGGCGCCACCTGGTCGAGGACGGCCTGTGCGCGGCCGCGGCGGCGCTCGCGAGCGGCGCGCTCGGAGCGGAACCCGTCGCCGCGATCCGAAGCGGGCTCGAGGGATTCCGCGGCGTACCCGGTCGGGCCGCGCTGCGAGAGAGCCCCGAGGGCCTGCGCCTGCTCGACGACACCTACAACGCGAACCCGCACTCGGTCGCGCGCGCGCTCGAGACGCTGGCTCAGCTGCGCGGCTCGGGGCGCGCGATCGCCGTGCTCGGCGACATGCTCGAGCTCGGCGACGAGGCCGCGCGGCTCCACGCCGAGGTCGGCAGCGCCGCCGCCGCCGCGGGCATCGCCGTCCTGATCGCGGTCGGACCGCTCTCGCGCGCCACTGCTCGCGAGGCGCGCGCCTCGGGTCTTTCGACCTGTCTCGAGTGCGACGACGCCGAGACGGCGGTCGAGCTGGTGCGCAAGCATGCGCGCCCCGGCGACGTCGTGCTCGTGAAGGCGTCCCGCGGCATGCGCCTGGAGCGTGTCGTGACGCGACTGCTGGAGCCCCGCTGATGCTGTACCACCTGTTCTACGAGCTGCTCTCCGCGGAGATCTCCGGCCTGAACGTCTTCCGGTACCTGACCTTCCGCAGCGTCGGCGCTGCGCTCACCGCCCTCTTGATCGCCTTCATCGCCGGTCCGACGCTGATCCGGCTGCTCGAGAACCGCCAGATCGGCCAGACGATCCGCGAGGACACGCCCGACCGACATCAGACGAAGCGCGGCACGCCGACGATGGGAGGCGTGCTGATCCTGTTCGCGGTTCTCACCAGCACGTTGCTCTGGGCGGAGTGGACCAACCCCTTCGTCTGGGTCGTGCTCTTCGTGACGCTGGGCTGCGGCGCGATCGGCTTCGTCGACGACTACAAGAAGGCCGTGCTGAAGAATCCCAAGGGCATCAGCGCGCGCGCGAAGCTGGTCGGCCAGCTCTCGGTCGCGACCTGCGCGGCCGTCTGGCTGTACTGGCTCCCGGGATTCGACGCCTCGATCTCGCTCCCGCTGTTGAAGAACTTCCACCCGATGATCGGCTGGCTCTACGTCCCGATCGCCGTCGTCTTCATCGTCGGCTTCTCGAACGCCGTGAACCTGACCGACGGCCTCGACGGCCTCGCGATCGGCCCGACGATGATCAGCGCCGGCGTGATCGGGCTGTTCAGCTACGTGGTCGGGAACAGCGTGATCGCGAGCTATCTCGAGCTGAAGCACGTGCCCGCCGCCGGAACGCGCCCGGTCTTCTGCTCGTCGCTGATGGGAGCCGGGCTCGGCTTCCTCTGGTACAACACGTACCCGGCGTCGGTCTTCATGGGCGACACCGGCGCGCTCGCACTCGGTGGCGCGCTCTCGACGGTGGCGATCATCATCCGGCAGGAAGTCGTGCTCGTGATCGCGGGCGGACTCTTCCTGGTCGAGATGTTCTCCGTGATGATCCAGGTGGCGTCGTTCAAGACGCGCGGCAAGCGCGTGTTCCGGATGGCGCCGATCCACCACCACTACGAGCTGAGAGGTTGGCCCGAGCCGCAGATCATCGTCCGCTTCTGGATCATCTCGGTGATCCTGGGGCTGGTCGCGATCTCGCTCTTGAAGCTGCGATGAGCTGGACGGGGAAGAACGTGCTCGTGCTCGGTGTCGCGCGCTCGGGGCGGAGCGCGGTCGAGCTCCTGCTGCGCGCCGGCGCCCGCGTCTGCGCGTACGATCGCGCTCCCGAGACGCTCGAAGGGCTGCCGCCGCAGGTGAAGCGCCTCTGCGCGCCGTCGCTGCCCGACTTCGCGGAGTTCGACGCCGTGGTCGCGAGCCCCGGGATTCCGGTCGCCGCAAGCGCGAAGCTCGTGCCCGAGGTCGACCTCGCGGCGGAGTTCCTCGACACGCTCCTCGTCGGCATCACCGGCTCCAACGGCAAGAGCACCACGACCGTGCTGATCGGCGAGATGCTCGAGGCGAGCGGACTCGACACGGGCGTCGGGGGAAATCTCGGCACGCCCCTCTGCGCGCTGGTCGGCCGCGGTCACGAGCGGATCGTCGCCGAGCTGTCGAGCTTCCAGCTCGAGCACGCGCGCAAGCTGCGGGCGGACGTCGCGGTGCTCCTGAACCTCGCGCCCGATCACCTCGATCGTCACGGCAGCCTGGCGGGCTACGGCGCGGCGAAGGCGCGTCTGGCGGAGCTTCAGCGCCCGGAGGACGCTCTGGTCGTGAACCGGGACGACGCGTGGGCGCGCGGCATCGGCGAGCGCTCCCGCGCGCGCGTCTTCGGCTTCTCCAGCGAGCGGCGGCTCGAGTCCGGAGCGTACATCGACGGCGCGGACCTGGTGCTGGCCCCGCAGGGGCCGGTCGAGCTGCGCGTTCCGATCCACGCGCTCTCCGCGGCCTCGCGCAGGCCGGTCGCGAACGCGCTCGCGGCGGCGCTCGCCGCGCGGCTCGCCGGCGCGACGACCGAGGCGATCTCGCGCACGCTCGCGCGCTTCGCGGGCCTGCCCCACCGCGTCCGGGACGTCTGCGTGCGCGCGGGCGTGCGCTACGTCGACGACTCGAAGGCGACCAACCCCGCGGCCGCGATCGCGAGCCTGCTCGCGCAGACCACCCCGATCGTCTGGCTCGCGGGCGGGCGCAACAAGGGTCTCGCCTTCGACGAGCTCGCCGTAGCCGCGCGCGGCGCGCGCGTGCGACGCGCGGTGGTGTACGGCGAGTCGGCCGCGGAGCTCGAGCGGGCGCTCACGGACGCCTGCCCGGTCGAGCGCGTCGCGAACCTGGCCGCGGCCGTCGCAGTGGCGGCAGCCTGCGCGCGACCCGGCGACGTCGTCCTGCTCGCGCCCGCGTGCGCGAGCTTCGACCAGTTCAAGAGCTTCGAGGAGCGCGGCCGACGCTTCGCGGAGCTCGCTTGCGCGCTTCCCGAAGGGGTCGCGGCCGGAGGAACGGGATGCTGAGCCGGTTCGGCGCGTCGGAGCTGCTCGTCGCCGCGATCCTGTTGCTCGGCTTCGGACTGGTCATGGTCTACAGCGCCAGCGCGGCGCGCGCCGAGGTCGTCTACGGCACCTCGTTCGCGTATCTCGGCCGACAGGCGCTCGCGCTCTTGATCGGTCTCGGAATCGGCGCCCTCTGCTACGTCACGCCGCTCGGTTGGCTGGAGAAGATCGCCTATCTCGCCTGGGCCGCGGCGCTGCTCGGGCTGCTTGCGACCTTCACGCCGCTCGGCGTCGGAGACAACGGCGCGCGGCGCTGGATCGTGCTCGGCGGCTTCCCGTTCCAGCCGCTCGAGGCGGCGAAGCTCGGCGTGATCCTCGGGGTCTCGCGCTGGCTCGCGGCGAACCAGGACCGGATGCAGGACTACCGTGCGAGCATGCTCGTGCCGGCGCTTCTGGCCGGGCTGCCCGCGTTCGCCCTGCTGCAGCAGCCCGATTACGGCGGCGCGATGCTGGTCGCGATGTTCACCGGCGTGCTGATCTTCGCCGCGGGCGCGCGCCTCGATCATCTGGCCTGCACCGCGGCGGCGCTGGCGCCGCTGGCGATCGGGGCGATGCTGCTGCGCGAGTACCGCGTCGCGCGCCTGATCGCGTTCCTGGATCCGTGGGCCGATCCGCTCGGCGGCGGCTATCAGCTCGTGCAGTCGCAGCTCGCGTTCGGCGCGGGGGGATGGCTCGGCGCTGGCTTCGGCGCCGGACAGCAGAAGCTCTTCTTCCTGCCCGAGGCCCACAACGATTTCATCCTGTCGGTGGTCGGCGAAGAGGTGGGGCTGTTCGGCGTGGTCGCGGTGCTGGTGGGCTTCGCGGTGCTCACGCTCTCGTCGCTCGGCATCGCGCAGCGCGCGAAGACGCCGTTCGCGACGCTGGCGGCGGTCGGCGCGAGCCTGCTGCTCTGGATGCAGGCGCTGCTGAACTCCGGCGTCGCGATGGGCCTGCTGCCCACGAAGGGAAGCACGCTGCCGCTGGTGTCGTACGGCGGAACGTCGCTGATCGCGAGCCTGGCGGCGATCGGCCTGATCCTGAACGCGGCGCGCGCGACCAAGCGAGGGAGACCGGGATGGCGCTAGTCGTCGTGCTGGCCGGCGGCGGAACCGGCGGACACATCTTCCCCGCACTCGCTCTGGCCGAGGCGATCCGCAAGCGCGAGCCCGAGGCGCACGTGCGCTTCGTCGGCACCGCGCGCGGGCTCGAGACCCGCTACGTGCCGACGGCGGGCTACGCGCTCGACCTGGTGCCGAGCGCGGCGGTGACCGGGCGCGGCGCGGTTCGCGGGCTGCTCGGCCTGCTCGTGCTCGCGCGCGGCACGCTGCGCGCGCGCCGCCTGCTTCGCGATCTCGATGCGGATCTGGTGATCGGCGTGGGCGGCTACGCATCGGTCCCCGCCGTCGCCGCCGCGCTCACTCTCGGAATTCCGACGGCGCTGCTCGAGCCGAACGCGCGGCCGGGCCGCTCGAATCGGCTGCTCGGCCGCTACGCGAAGCGCGTCTTCGTCGCGTTCGAGGACGCGATCCCCTACTTCCCCGCCGGCCGCGCCCTGCTCACGGGTCGGCCCGTTCGCGCGATGCCGCGCGCGATCGGCCGCGGCAACGGCGGGAAGCTCCGCATGGTCGTCACCGGCGGAAGTCAGGGCGCGCGCGCGATCAATCGCTCGGTCTGCGCGGCGCTGCCCCGGCTGGCGTCGGTCGCCGGGCTCGAGATCACCCACCAGACCGGCGCCGCCGACCTCGAGGAGTGCCGCGCGGCCTACGCGGCTGCGGGTGTGCATGGGGAGCTCGCGGCGTTCTTCGACGATCTGCCCACCCGCCTGGCGCGCGCGGATCTCGTCGTCGCGCGCGCGGGATCGACCGTCTCCGAGCTCTGCCAGGCCGGTGTCGCCTCCGTGCTCGTCCCCTACCCGTTTGCGGCGGACGACCACCAGCTCGCCAACGCGCGCGAGCTCGAGCGCGCCGGCGCCTGCGTCGTCGTGCCAGACGCGGAGCTCGGCGCGCGCTTCGAAGCCGAGCTGATCGCGCTGCTCGGCGACCGCGAGCGCCGCACGCGAATGGGCGAGTCCGCGCTCCGGCGCGCGAAGCCGCACGCGGCGGAAGAGATCTGGGCGCACTGCCGCTCGCTGCTCGGGCGTTCCGGGGGCGCGCGATGAGGCGTCGGGTCCAGCGCGTCCACTTCGTAGGCATCGGCGGCGTGGGCATGTCGGGAATCGCCGAGATCCTGAACACGCAGGGCTACTCGGTCTCGGGCTCCGACCTGCGCGAGAGCGCCGCGACCCAGCGCATGCGCGGGCTGGGCATCCGCATCGCGATCGGCCACGACGCGGTGCTCGTGCAGGGCGCGGACGTGGTGGTCTACTCGTCGGCCGTTCCGCGTCAGAACCCGGAGCTGCGCGCGGCGGAGGCCGCGGGCGTCCCGGTGATCCCGCGCGCCGAGATGCTCGCCGAGCTGATGCGCATGAAATACGGCGTCGCGATCGGCGGCTCGGCCGGCAAGACCACCACCACCTCGATGACCGCCGAGGTGCTCGCCGCCGGTGGGCTCGATCCGACCACGATCGTCGGCGGTCGCGTGATCAGCCTCGACGCCAACTCACGCCTGGGCGCGGGGGAGGTGCTGGTCGCGGAGGCGGACGAGAGCGACGGCTCGTTCCTGCGCCTGGTGCCGACGGTGGTCGTGATCACGAACATCGATCGCGACCACGTCGACTACTACGGCAGCTTCGAGAACCTGCACGCGGCGTTCGTCGAGTTCGCCAATCGCGTGCCGTTCTACGGCGCGGCCGTGCTCTGCATCGACGACCCGCACGTGCAGACGCTCCTGCCGCAGGTCACGCGCCGCGTCTGGACCTACGGCCTCTCGCCGCAGGCCGACGTCTGCGCCGAGCGCGTGGAGACGGCCGGTCTCGGCATGCGCTTCGAGGCGCGCGCGCGCGGCACGGCGCTCGGCCCGTTCACGCTGCGCGTTCCCGGCCGGCACAACGTGCAGAACGCGCTGGCGGCGCTCACCGTCGGGCTCGAGTTCGACGTCCCCGTGCCGCGCATCGCCGAGGCGCTCGCGGAGTTCCGCGGTGTCGAGCGCCGCTTCGAGATCCGCGGCGAGCGCGACGCAATGATGGTGATCGACGACTACTCGCACCATCCCGCGAAGATCCGCGCCGCGCTCGCCGCGGCGCACGCGGGCCTGGGCCGCCGCGTGGTGGTCGCGTTCCAGCCGCATCGCTACACGCGAACGCGCGACGTCTTCGACGATCTCGCGCGCGCCTTCCACGACGCCGACGTCGTGCTCCTGACCGAGATCTACGCCGCGGGCGAGGAGAAGATCCCCGGCGTCTCGGCCGCGGCCCTGGCCGAGGCGGTGCGCGCCTGCGGCCATCGCTCGGTCGAGTTCGTGGCCGAGCGCGCGCGGATCGTGCCGCGACTGCGCGAGCTCACGCGGCCGGGCGATCTCGTCTTCTTCATGGGCGCCGGCGACATCGGCCGGCTCGCCGGCGAATTCCTGGCGCCAGACGGAGGGGGCCCTGTCGCTTGACCCGAAGATCCGAGCCGAGCTCGAAGCGCTTCTGCCCGGGCGTGTCGCCGCGGACGAGCCGCTCTCGCTCTGGACCTCGCTTCGCGTGGGCGGCCCCGCGGACGCGCTGGTTCGCATCGACACGCGGGAGCAGCTCGTGCGCCTGCTCGAGCTGTGTCGCTCGCGCTCCCTTCCGTGCTCGATCCTCGGCGGCGGCTTCAACCTTCTGGTTCGCGACGGCGGCTTGCGCGGCGTGGTCGTGCGCCTCGCCGGCCTGCGCGGGATCGAGCTCGAGGAAGACGGACGGGTCCGCGCCGAGGCCGGCGCGAGCCACACCCAGGTCACTCGCTTCTGCGCCGAGCACGCGCGCGCGGGTCTCGAGTTCGGCGTCGGCATTCCCGGAAGCGTCGGGGGTTGGATCGCGATGAACGCCGGAATCCGAGGCCGGGAGATGAAGGACGTCGTGGCCTGCATCGAGCTCTACGAGCCCGAAGGCTCCGCGATCGTCGTGCGAGATCGCGACGAGCTGGTGTTCCGCTACCGCGCGACCGAGCTGCCGCCCGGTGCGGTCGTCCTGTCGGCGACGTTCCACACGCAGCCCGGCGATCCCGTCGAGATCCGCGAGCGCCAGAGGACCCTCCTGGCGCAGCGCCGCGCGACGCAGCCGATCGACCAGCCTTCCTGCGGGTCGGTATTCGAGAACCCGCCCGGCGACTTCGCCGGCCGGCTGATCGAGGCCGCGGGGTTGAAGGGCGCGTGCGAAGGCGCGGCGCAGATCTCGGAGCTGCACGCGAACTTCATCGTGAACCGCGGCGGCGCGAGCGCGGCGGAGGTGCTGCGGCTGATCGAGCGGGCCCGAGAGACGGTGGGGGCGCGCTTCGGCGTCCAGCTCGAGACAGAGGTCCGGATCTGCGGAGAGGACTCATGACGCGACGGCGTGACTCGGACTCACTGCCCCGACCGCTCGCGATCGCGCTCGCGCTCGTGGCGGTCGCCTTCGTCGGGCTCTGGGCGAAGCACCATGGCTTCCTCGAGCTCGGCGCGCTGCGCGACGCGCTCCGGGCCGAGCGCTTCGCGCTGCGCCAGATCGACTTCGTGGGCGCCTCGTCGCTCGACCCCGAAGCGCTGTGGCGCTCGGTCGGAATTCCCGCCGGCACGCCGCTCGTCGACGTCGATCCCGACGCCGTGGCGAGCGCGCTGGCCGCGCATCCGCGGATCGCGCGCGTGCGGGTCGCGCGGCTGCTGCCGGGCCGGCTCGTGATCGGGATCTCCGAGCGCGTGCCGGTCGCGCTCGACATGACCTCCGGCCTCGGGCTCGCGGAGGACGGGGCGCGCTTCCCGCTCGAGGCCGGCGAGGCAGACCTGCTGCCGCAGGTCTCGGGCGAGGCGCGCCGCGCGCTGCCCGTGATCGCCGCGGCGCGCGCGCGCGGCGTGGAGCTCGCGACGGTGGATGCACCTCGGTCGCGAGCGGTGCGCGTGCGCGCGGTTGGCCGGCCGACGGTGCTCGTGCTCGGGCGGGATCAGGACGCTGGGCTCGCGGATTGGACGCAGCTCGCGGGCTCCGGCCTGGTCGAGAGCACGGGCGCGCGCGAAGTGGATCTGCGGTTCCGGGGCAATCCGGTGCTGCGGGGCTTTCCGAAAGCGACAGGGGGTGGAAATGGCGAAACACGATGAGCTGATCGTAGGGCTCGACGTCGGCACGACGAAGATCTGTGCCGTGGTCGCGGAGCCGAACGGGGAATCGATCGACGTGATCGGGATCGGGACGCATCCCTCGCGCGGGCTGCGCAAGGGGGTCGTGGTGGACATCGAGGCCACCGTCGACTCGATCCGCAAGGCCGTGGACGAAGCCGAGATGATGGCGGGCTGCGAGATCAGCTCGGTCTACGCTGGCATCGCGGGCGGCCACATCCAGGCGCACAACGAGATGGGCATGGTCGCGATCAAGGATCGCGAGGTGAAGGCCGCGGACCTGAAGCGCGTGATCGAGCAGGCGCAGGCGATCGCGATCCCGGCCGACCGCGAGGTGATCCACGTGCTCCCGCAGGAGTACGAGATCGACGGCGAGGACGGGATCAAGCAGCCGCTCGGCATGTCCGGCGTGCGGCTGATCGCGCGCGTGCACATCGTGACCGCGGCCGTGACGTCCGCGCAGAACGTGATCAAGTGCGCGAACAAGGCCGGTCTGAACGTGATCGACATCGTGCTCGAGCCGCTCGCCTCGGCGGAGGCCGTGCTGGCGCCGGACGAGAAGGAGCTCGGCGTCGCCCTGATCGACCTCGGAGGCGGCACCACGGACCTGGCGGTCTTCGGCGGCGGCGCGATCAAGCAGACCGCGGTCCTGTCGCTGGGCGGCTCGCACCTGACCAACGACGCGGCCGTGGGACTGCGCACGCCCTTCGAGCAGGCGGAGCGGATCAAGCGCCGCTACGGCTGCGCGGCCGCGCGCTACCTGCCGGGACACGAGCTGCTGACCGTGCCCAGCGTCGGCGGCCGGGCGCCGCGCGACGTCTCGCGCAAGATCCTGGCGGAGTTCCTGGAGCCGCGCGTCGAGGAGATCCTCTCGCTCGTGCGCGAGGAGCTGACCCGCTCCGGCCACCTGGGCTCGATCCCCTCGGGAATCGTGGTGACCGGGGGCTCGTCGGCGCTCGAGGGTCTGCCGGAGCTCGCGGAGGAGATCTTCGAGCTGCCGGTGCGGCGCGGTACACCGCGAGGGATCAGCGGGCTGGTCGATCGCGTGCAGGGTCCGGAGTTCGCGACGGCCGTCGGCCTGGCGCTGTACGGCGCCAAGCGGCGCGGCAAGCCGCGCTTCCGCGTCTACGACGGATCTTCGTTCCGAAAGGTCCGATCGCGAATCCGCGAGTGGTTCTACGGAGAGCTTCGCTAGTCGAGTCGCGCGCTCGACCCGCGATTTGCGACGTCGAGCGGAGAAAAAATCAACGTCAGGTACCACCGGATCTCGCGAAAGCGAGTTACAGTGAGACCGCGATCAAGGGGGGTTGGAGATGATCGAGTTCGAGCACGAGGCGGATCTGCGCGCACGCATCAAGGTCGTCGGCATCGGCGGCGGCGGCGGGAACGCGATCAACACGATGATCCGGGCCGGACTGTCGGGCGTGGATTTCGTCGCGATCAACACCGACGCGCAGGCGTTGGCGATGAACCTGGCGGCGACCAAGATCCACCTCGGCGACAGGGGTCTCGGCGCGGGCGCCGACCCGCGCGTGGGTCGCTCGGCGGCGGAGGATTCGCGCGAGCGGCTGGCCGACGCGCTCGGCGGGGCCGACATGGTCTTCGTGACCGCGGGCCTCGGCGGCGGAACCGGAACCGGCGGCGCGCCGATCGTGGCCGAGGTCGCCAAGCAGCTCGGCGCGCTGACCGTCGCCGTGGTCACCAAGCCGTTCGTCGTCGAGGGCTCGGTGCGCAGGAAGCAGGCCGAGCAGGGCATCGACGAGCTCCACGACGTGGTCGACACGCTGATCACGATCCCGAACGAGCGGCTGCTGATGATGGCCGGCGAAGACACCACCATGATGGACGCGTTCCGGATCGCGGACGACGTGCTGCTCAACGCCGTTCAGGGCATCTCCGACCTGATCACCGTCCACGGCATCATCAACCTCGACTTCGCGGACGTGCGCACGATCATGAGCGAGATGGGCATGGCGCTGATGGGCACCGGCCGCGCGCGCGGCGAGAACCGCGCGCTCCGCGCCGCCCAGGAGGCGATCTCCAACCCGCTCCTCGACGACGTCTCGATCAAGGGCGCGCGCGGGGTTCTGGTGAACATCACCGGCGGCCCCGACATGAAGCTGAAGGAGGCCCACCAGGCGGTGAGCCTGATCCACGAGGAAGCGCACGAGGATGCGAACATCATCTTCGGCTCGGTCGTGCAGGAGAACCTCGGCGACGAGATCCGCGTGACCGTGATCGCGACGGGCCTGTCGGACGGCAGCCGCCTGCGCCGCCAGGCCGCGATCGCCGAGAGCTTCGAGAACGTCACCCCGCTGCGCCTGCCGCTGCGCGACCAGGCGACGGCCGAGAGCCTCACGGAGGCGAGCATGCCGATCTCGCGAGGGATCGCGCTCGGCGCCAACGGCACGAACAACGAGTTCCTCTCGCCGTTCGAAGAGGAGTACGACGTGCCGACGTTCATCCGCAAGACGCGCGACACGGACTGAACTCTCGAGTTGACCGAGTCTCGCCGCTCCGCGTTCCGCGCTCGGTCCGGCCCGGTCGCGCTCCTGGTCCTCCTGTGTTCGGGGGCCGCAGCGTGCACCTGGGTCAACGGACCGGGCGACGAGGCGCGGCCCGCGGCCGTGGGCGGCTCGCTCACGCCGCGCGGCACCTTCGACTACCGGCCGCTCGACCCCGCGGCGGTGAAGGTGCAGCCCGAAGGGCTCACGGTGGAGCAGAGCTGGGTGCTCGACCTGTACACCCTCTTCCACGCCCGCGACTACCGGGCCTTCCGGATCGTCCTGCCGGACGAGAGCGGCAAGGAGCGGATCGGCCACCTGCTCGTCCCGCCCGGCCCGGGCCCGCACCCAGCGGTCGTCGCGTTCGAGATCCTCGACGGGCCCCAGGACGTCTCGGAAGGGCTGGCCAAGGCGCTCGTGGATCGCGGCTACGCGGTCGCGCGACTCGATCGGCGCGCGCTCGATCTCGACCACCAGTCGGATCCGGACGTGGTGCGCGCGACGCTTCGCGAGGGCGTGATCGACGCCCGCCGCATGCTCGACTGGCTGGTGACCCATCCCAAGATCGACCCGAACCGGATCGCCGCCGCGGGCTTGAGTCTCGGGTCGATCCAGGCGCTCCTGCTCACGAGCTGCGACCCGCGGATCCGGGGCGGCTTCTTCGCGCTCACGGGCGGGAACCTGCCGGAGATGTTCTGGGCGTCCACCGAGAAGCCGGTGCGCCGCTTCCGAGATCGGCTGATGGCGGAGCGCGGCTGGACCACGCGCGAGCAGTTCACCGCCGGAATCCGGCCCTACACCGAGTCCGTCGATCCGCTGACCTACGCCGCATCGCTCGATCCGAGCACGGTCGAGATGGCGTCCGCTCGCTTCGACTCGGTGATCCCCTCCGAGAACGCGCAACAGCTATGGGAAGCCCTCGGTCGGCCTCGCTGGTACAAGCTGCCCTGCGGCCACTACTCGGTCTTCCCGTTCTTCTGGTGGACGATGTCGCGTGCGGCCGATCACTTCGACCGACTGCTCGCGCCGAAGGCCGAGCCCGCGGCCGTCGGCCTATAGCCGACGCCGCAAGCTTCCGAAGGAGATGGAGATGGACACCGCGCAACCGAATCCCCCGTCGAGCAGCGCCCTGCGCCGAAACCTGTTCCTCGTCACCTCGTACCTGCTCGTCATGGTGCTGATCGCGATCGGGTACAAGTAGGCGGTCGCGCTCTTCTAGCGCTTGACCAGCTCCGTCTCGGCGAAGAAGTAGGCGATCTCGACCTTCGCGGTCTCGGGGGCGTCGGAGCCGTGCACCGCGTTCTTCTCGATGTCGGTCGCGAACTTCTTGCGGATCGTCCCGGGGTCGGCCTTCTCGGGGTTGGTCGCGCCCATCAGCTTGCGGTAGCGCGAGATCGCGTCGTCGCCTTCGAGCACGCTGACCACGACCGGCCCCGAGGTCATGAACTTGACCAGGTCCTTGAAGAACGGGCGCTCGCGGTGGACGGCGTAGAAGCCCTCCGCCCGGGTCTGGTCGAGCTGCATCATCTTCATCGCCACGATTCGGAGGCCCGAGGCCTCGATCATGTCGAGCACGCCGCCGAGCTTACCTGCCCGGACGGCGTCGGGCTTCACGATCGATAGGGTTCTTTCCATGGCGCGGCGCAGTTTAGCCCGACTCACTGGCGCGGCCAGTCCTCGGGTCGGTCGAGGTCGCGGCCGTGCGCGGGGGGCAGGTCGACGGCGCGCACGGCGTCGGGGTGACGCGCGATCACGCTGCGCCCGCCCTCGCGGCCGCGAAGCTCCAGAAGCTCGGCGAAGTAGCCGCGCGCGAAGACGACCGGCGAGCCGGCCGCTTCGCCGTATTGCGCGCGCACGATCGAAGACGGATTCGCGCGGAACTCGGCCAAGAGCCGCTCGAAATCCTCTGGCGCCAGGAACGGCTGGTCCGCGAGCGCGAAGAGCAGGCCCGCGCTGTCCGCGCGCACGGCGCGAACCCCGGCGCGCACCGACGCCGCGCGCCCCTCGTCCGCGCTCTCGGCCTCGAGCGGGATCGCGCCCAGGCGCGCGGCGAGGGCGCGTCCGTCGACGTCACCGGGCGCGAGCACGACGGAGATTCGCGCGACGCTCGTGCGCGACAACGCGCGCACGACGCGCTCGAGCAGGGGCACGCCTTCGAGCGCGAGCAGGTGTTTGGCCGCGCCCATTCGCGAGCCGCGGCCCGCCGCGAGCACGCACGCCTCGATCACGGGCGCGCGGTCCGCAGCGCTCATCGCGACGCCGCGGAGCGCGCGGCTGTGATCGCGAGCTCGACCCCGCGGGCGAATTCGGTGGCGAAGTCGCAGGAAGCCAACGCGGCGGCCAGCCGACGAAGCTCGGGAAACGACGCGGGGTCGAGCGACTCCGGCACGGTGAACGAGGCCTCCGCATCGCCTGTGAGCGCCGCCGTCTCGGTCAGAAGCGCCCCCGTGAGATAGGCGAGGAACGACCAGAAGTGTGCGAGCACCTGCGCGTCGCCGAGCCCCGCGCTTCGGAACGCAGCGAGCATGGCCTCGATCGGCGCAAACCCGACCGCGATCTTCGGCACGCGCGTCGCCAGCAGCGGAAAGACGTGCGGGTGCGCGAGCGCCACGCGCCGGAACTCGTTCGCAACGTGCCGGAGCCGCGCGTCCCAAGGGGCGGCGGGATCGGGCGGTGCGAGCTCCGCAAGCACGCGCGCAATCACTCCGTCGACCAGCGCCGACTTGTCCGGAACGTGCTTGTACAGCGACATGGCTTCCACGCGAAGCAACGCGCCGAGGCGGCGCATCGAGAGCGACTCGACGCCGTCCCGGTCGATCAGCCGCAGTGCGGCCGCCACCACGCGCTCGGTGGTGAGCGGTCTTCGCGTCGGACCGGGAGCCATGCTTGACAGCTTACGCCGTAGTCGCCAGACTCTCAATCCATGGATTACAGTGTAAGCTCGAATTCGGCGCGGCTGAGACTCGACGACCTGCCCTTCGCGCCGCTCGGCGGCCAACCCGGATTCGCGCCAGGCGCGCTCGAGCCGTTCGTAGCGGCGCCGCGCGTGGCGCTGCTCGCGTACGTGCGTACCGACGGGCGTCCCGGCCAGGCGCCGATCTGGTACACGCATCGGTTCGGAGCGTTCCACATGGTGACGGTGACCGGCTCGCCGAAGCACCGCGCACTCGTACGCGATCCGCGCGTCTGCCTGACGATCCAGGACGAGCGTCCGCCCTACCGCGCCTTGATCGCCGACGGCGAGGTCGAGCTCGCGAAGCTCGGGGCGGGAGCCGAAGACCCGACCGCAGGGATGGCCGTGCGCTACTTCGGTCGCCTGGGCGCGGGCGAGTACGAGCGCATGACGGAAAGCGAGTACGCGCGCTGCGGTCTCACGCTCATCACGCTGCGCCCGACCGGGCTGCGCGGCTTCGACAACACCCGCGCGCTCGGTCGCGCTGCGCTGATCTTCATGCGACTTCGCGATCGTCTGCCCGTGCCCAGAACGTGGCTGTGACGAACGCGCCGACGATCCTGGCGGCCGACGCCGCCCACGCGCGGCGCTTCGCGGGGTTGATTCCGGATCTCGTTCGCGCGACCGGGGCGCCGAGCTACGACTACCAGTTCGGCACGCGAGCCGGCTTCTTCGCCGACTTCGTCACAGCAGCCTGGCTGGCGCCCGGCACGCTCTTCAGCCACGGTGTCGCGCGCGTGGCGATCCGGGACGGCGAACTCGCCGGGCTCGAGCTCGGATTCCATGGCCCGGACTTCTACCGACTTCGCGACGCACTCACGCAGGTGTCCGCGCAGCTCGTCTTGGGCGGGCGCGCGACGATTCCCGAGCTTCGAGCACTCGCGGCTCGCGCGGAGCAGGCGAGCTACCTGAACGCGCACATCCCAGACGGCGCATACTACGTGCACGCGCTCTCGGTTCCGGAGCCGCTGCGCGTTCACGGCTTCGGGGCGCGCTTGCTCGAGCACGCGATCCTGCGGGCCCGCGAGATGGGGCACCGGGCGCTTCAGCTCGACGTGCTCGCCGACAATCCTGCGGTCCGCTTCTACGAATCGATGGGGCTGCGCGTGCTCTGCGAGACGCGCTCGCCCGAGCTCTCGCTCGAGCACGGCTTTCCCTCGGAGCTGCGCATGGAGATCCGCGTCTAGGAGCCTGACCCAAGACTCTCTCGCGCGCTAGCATGGCGAGGATGGGTGAGAGAGGCGATTTCAAGGGGTACGAGCAACACCAGGGTTTGTTGCTTCCGGTATATATCAGCGACGCTCTGGATCGTTCGGACGTGACCTTCTTCATCGACGAAG
>VGRW01000057.1 GCA_016875225.1 Deltaproteobacteria bacterium | reverse complement strand
CCCCCCTCGAAGGCCGCCGCTGGCCCTCGGCCGCCGAGCCACCACCGCCGACGCCCTCGCAGCGCACCGCGACCACCTACGGATCACCGTGGTGAGAAATGCGGGCTAGCCGTCCCTTCGGGGTACGGTCAACGAAGCGCACTTGGATACCCGTCGACGGGATGGCCGCAGCCGCGCGAGCCGGACGTCGCGCGCCAGCGCGCCGCTCGGCGCTCCCGGCAGACCGAGCGCCGTGAACGAGCTCGAGACCTCGGGTCCGGCACGCGCCGGCATCGCGGACTTCGTCACCCCTTTGCGTCGGGGTGTGGCGAGAGCTCGAGCGCGAGCGGAATCTGCGGCGTCACGTCGCCGCAGCCCACGGTCGTGAGCGTCGTGAAGCTGAAATAGGCCGTCGGGTCGGGGGATCGGAAAAATCAGAGGGGTTCTGGCGGCCGAGAGCGGACGTCATGACAAACTCAGCCCCGCTGCTGCGATCCAGCCCGAGCCAACGGGGAAGGAAGCGCGAATGGCCCGGAAGATCGATGAAGGAACCGCATGACGCGTCGCACCCTGTTCATCTTCTTCATCCTGACTTTCGCGATCTCCTGGGGCGTTCTGGTCCTGTTCGTGCTGTTCACGGCGCAGGCCGAGGCCATGTTCGGCAAGCTGGGCTACACGAACCCGCTGTTCATCCTCGCTGTGTATGCCCCGGCGCTCTCGGCGCTGAGCCTTGTCGTGCATCACCACGGCTTCGCAGGTCTCGGTCCCTTCCTGCGCCGCATGCTGGTGTGGCGGATGCCCTGGGGCTGGTGGCTGCTGTTGATCGTGGGGCTGCCGCTGGTGTCGTATGCCGGCGCGGCGATCAAGGGCACGATCGGGGCGCCGTTTCCATTCGATCCCTGGTGGCTGCTGTTGCCGGCCTTGCTGACGACGCTCGCCATCGGCCCGGTCGAGGAGATCGGCTGGCGCGGCCTGGCGCTGCCGCTGCTGCAGCGCCAGCTTGCGCCGTTCTGGGCCGGGCTGTGGTTGGGCGTGATCTGGGCGCTGTGGCATGTGCCGGCGTTCTTTCTGAGCGGCACGCCGCAGAGCAACTGGTCGCTGCCGGGGTTCTTCCTTGGATGCGTGGCGCTGTCGCTGATCCTCACGCCGATGTTCAATGCAGCGCGGGGTAGCCTGCTGGTGGCGGCGCTCTTCCACTTCCAGGTCAACGGGCCGGCGTGGCCCGATGCCCAGCCCTGGGACAGCGTGATCTTCGCCGGTCTGGCCGCGGCCCTCGTGCTGCTTGAACGCCGTGACTACTTCGAACGCGGCGCTGGCGCCACCGAGGTGCTGTCGTCAACGTCCAGCCTTCAGACGCCAGACCGATCGGGGGATACGAAAAATCAGAGGGGTTCTGGCGGCCGAGAGCGGACGTCATGACGAACTCAGCCCCGCTGCCGCGATCCAGCCCGAGCCGGAAGGGAAGGAAGCGCCAACGGCGACCGACGCCGGCATGCCGACGAGATTCGCACGAACGGGGTGTTCCCGTGCGGCTCGTCAGCTCGCGAGATGCGAGGAGTACGACCCCTTGCGCCGGAGCAGCGCGCCGATCTCCCCCGGTGCCGTCGCTCGATCCGCTTCCTGCAACACCTCCCGCTCGTAGTCGGCGGTGAACCGCCGCCGTGTCGCCTTCGCCACCACTTCCGTGTCGCGCACTTCCATCGCGATCGCCATCGTAGATCCCTCGATCGCCCTCGACACTGAATTCCGAAGCCCTGGGTGTCTCGGCTACGTTGGCACGGAGGGCAGGTTCGAATCCTGCCTGGGTCGCCAGTCTCAGCCGCTCGAGAGCCGCGCGAGCGCCTGCTTCGCGGCTTCGTAGTCGGGCGCGACGTCGAGCGCGCGCTGCAGCGCGTCGCGTGCGCGCGCGATGTCGCCGCTTCGCTCGGCGTCCAGGCCGACCATGTACAGATTCACGGCGAGGTTGTGTTTCGCGCGGTAGGCCAGGCCGTCGAGCTCGAGCGCGAGGTAGACGTTCTGGAGCAGCTGCCAGACCAGCGCGAGTCCGGGCTCGGACTCCGCGTAGCGCTCGAGCGACGCGCGGCTCTCGTCGAAGCGCAGCAGCGCGAGCTCCACCTGTCCGGCGAGAAGCCAGAGCGCCGGCTGCATCTGCCAGTACTCCGTCGCTCGCACCGGCTCGAGCGCGAGCCGCGCGTCCTCCGCGCGGCCGGCGCGGAGCAGGATCGAGGCGCGAAGCACGAGCGTCGCGGGGTCGTCGGGCCGCAGCGCGAGCGCGGCGTCGGCGTCGGCGAGCGCGGACTCGAGCTCGCCCTGGCGCAGTCGCGCGCGCGCGCGGATCGCGCGCACGGGGAAGCTCTCGGGCTCGAGCTCGAGAGCGCGGTCGAGTGCGGCCGCGTACTCGGCCGGATCGCTCGCCGGCGCGAGGAGCTGGCGCACGGCGATCGCCTCGCCCGACGCGCCCGCGAGCTCCGCGAGCGCGGCGCTGGCCACGTCGTCGTGGCGCACCGCGAGGTGCGAGAGCGCGAGCTCCCCGACGCGCGGGCGCGCGGCCGCCGCGGGCGCGGACTCGAGCAGGCGCGCGCTGGCGGGGCCGAAGGCGTCGATCGCGGCCCAGGTCCGCTCCATCGGACCTTCGCCTGGCGCCGCGAACTGGTCGGCGTAGAGCAGCCACGGCGTGCGCAGCTCGACGAACAGGTTGTCGTCGCCGTTGGTGACGGGAAAGCCCGCGATCAGCGCGTCGACGTCCTCGGGCAGGAGCCGCAGCAGGCTCCAGACCTCGGCGGTCGAGCGCGTGCCGACGCGGTACAGATCCGAGCGCACCGCGGGAGGGAGCGACTCGAAGCTCGGCACGTCCGACGGGTCGAGCCGCTCGGTCGTCGCCAGAAGCATCAGGTCGGGAACCGCGCGGTCGAGCACGAAGCCGTAGACGTACGGGAACTCGCTGCGCAGCGCGGCCAGGATCGCGCGCAGCACGTCCGGATCGGTCGCGTACAGGGGCAGCCACTGCAGCAGCCGGCCGCCCGGCGCGAGCGCTTCGCGCGCCTTCCGGAAGTGCTCGCGCGTGAACAGGTTCGCGACGCCCGAGAGCCACGGGTTCGAGGGCTCCGAGATGATCACGTCGTACCTCTCGCGGGTGTTCGCCAGGTACGAGCGCGCGTCGTCGACGATCACGCGCACGCGCGGGTCGTCGAGCGGCTTTCCGTTCAGCTCGTCGAAGAAGCGCGACGCCTCGAGCATCGCGGGCTCGAGCTCGACCGCGTCGAGGCGCTCGACCGGGTGGCGCAGCACCGATCCGACCGTCACGCCCGAGGCCCAGCCGACCACGAGCACCTTCTTTGCCGGCTTGCCGAAGAGCAGCGGCGTCTGCGCGAGCAGCACCTGTGTCGGCATGTCCACGCGCGAGGAGGCGTCCGCCTTTCCGTTGATGTGCAACGCGGTCTCGCCGCGGTAGCGGTGCACCGACACCGTCGCGGACAGACCGTCGCGGTAGAAGAGGACCTTCTCGTCCTCGACGCCCGATAGCTCCGCCACGTCGTGCGCCTGCGTGAACACGGCCTCGGGCACGAAGCCGCCCATCGCGAGCGGCCGGGTGTCGAGCGGCGGCGGGTAGACCAGGATCACGGCGGCGAAGGCGAGCGGGATCGCGCCGAGCGCGAGGCGCAGCACCGCGCTCGCGTGTCCGTGCCAGAACAGCAGCCCGGCGCAGGCGAGCGCGTTCACGGCGATCGCGACCGCCGCCGTGCCGCGCAGCCCGAGCCACGGCAGGAGCACGAAGCCCGCGCTGAACGCGCCGAGCGCGGAGCCGATCGTGTTCACGAAGTACACGTCGCCGACGGCCGGCGATGCGCCGCTTGCGGCGGTCTGCGCGCGCGAGAGGAGCGGGAAGAGCGCCCCGAGCACGAGCGCGGGCGGCAGCATCGCGCAGGAGGCCACGGCGAACTGCGAGAGCGCGAGCGTCCCCGCCGTGCCGCCGAAGCGCCGCACCAACGCCATGAACGCGCCCGGCAGGAGCGGAAGCAGCGAAAGGGAGACCAGCGAGAGCAGTCCGACCGCCGCGATCCCCAGCGCGTAGACGAGGAGCGGGCGGCGCAGCCGATCGACGAGCCCGCGCGCCAGCAGCGACCCCGCGGCGATCCCGAACAGGAACGACGCGAGCATGCAGGCGAAGGCGTAGATCGACGAGCCCATCACCATGGAGAGCGCGCGCGTCCAGGTGACCTCGTAGACGAGCGAGGTGAAGCCGATCGTCCCGTAGGCGAGCAGGGCGGGATTCCAGCGCGCCAGTCGCTCTTGCACCGGCGCGGCTGCGGGAACCGGAGCGGAGCTCGTCGAAGGCGAGCGCGAGAGCAGAAGTGCCACGACGCCGAGCGCGAGGTAGGCGAGCGCGCCGGCGTGGTTTGCGCCCGTGACCCCGAGCCAGGGCAGCAGGAGGAACGTCGCGAGGAAGACGCCGCTCACCGCGCCCAGCGTGTTCAGCCCGTAGAGCAGGGCGATTCCCGCTCCGGCGCGCTCGTCGCGGACGAGCGCGCGCGTGAGCAGCGGCAGGGTCAGGCCCATTCCGATCGTCGGCGCGCAGAGGACCGTGAACGCGAGCGCGAAGCGGGCCAGCACCGAGGGCCAGAAGGCGAGATCCGCGAGCAGCGCCCGCGCCAGGTCGGGGAAGAACGAGAAGAGCAGAGGCATCGAAAGCGCATAGAGCCCGACCGCGATCTCGATCGCGCCGTACGCGCGAACTCCGTTGCGCATGCGCAGGGCGATGCGGCCGCCGATCAGCCCGCGTTTGCCCAGCCCGGCCATGTACGCGACCAGAATCGTCGAGATCGCGAGCGTCGTGGTGCCGAACACCAGGCGCAGCAGCCGCGACCAGACCACCTCGAGCACCAGGCTCGCCGCGCCCGACAGGAAGAAGCAGGCGACGATCGCGACCAGAAGTGCCGCGGGAATCGGCTGCGCGGTCTCTCGCTCGTCGCTCATCGCGGGAGTCTATACCACACGGCTTGGCCCGGGCTCAGTCGTCCTCGCGCCGACCCCAGCGGATCTTCCCGCTGGCCGCGACCTCCAGCGACTCCTCGCGCTTGCGCTCGAGCCACTCCGACAGGAACAGCACCAGTGACTCGCAGTCCTCGGCGGAGCGCCGCATGTCCTCCGGTGAGCTCGCGTCGATCGGCAGGATCGCCTTGAAGTCCCGCGAGCCCTCCACGCGCACCACTGCGCGCGCCTCGCGCGCGCCGAACCAGCGGTAGGAGAACGAGAGCGTCGCCAGGTCGCGGCGGCGCCTCTCGAGCGAGTCGTCGCGGCGGCGGACCGCGAGGTCGTAGTCCTGATCGAGTACGTCGAGGAGCAGATCCTCGAACTCCCGCTCGAGGGCCTTGTGCTTGCCATTGGTTGCCACGACCGACTCCCTGCCGCCTTCGAGCGGCCCCCGGACCTCCCCCTCGGCATTCCGTTTCGGCGCGGACGCGGCGGAGTTTGAGCCGTGCGTACCGTGGAGTCGTGGGCGTTCGCTTCTGCGCAGGCCCTGCGCGTTCGTGTACGCTCCGGCGTCGATGTCGAAACCGTTGGTGTTTGCCGCGAGCTCCCTGGACCGGACCAGTCATCTGCGCCGCGACGCCGCCTGGCTCGACGCGGCGCTCTCGAACGAGTCCAGCCGCTTCCTGCCGTTCCACCGCCTGAACGTGCTGGTCAAGGCGGCCGGGCCCGCGCTGGCCTGGGCGAACCCGGGCATCCGCGCCATGATGGACGTGCGCACCGGGCCGGTCTACCTGGGCCTGCGCGACGGCCAGGCGCACTTCGCGGTGGACCTCTCGCCCCTACACGATCCGGTGACGGAGCTCGGGCTCGCGGGCGAGGCGAACTTCGCCGACGTGCGCATGATCGCTGCCAGCCTGCCGGCCGGCGAGGCCTCGATCGTGGCGCAGGGCCGGCAGATGCTGGACTGGCACGCGCGGCACCGCTTCTGCGCGGTGTGCGGCAAGTCGACCGCCGTGAAGGAGGCCGGCTACCTGCGCGAGTGCGACGAGTGCGACGCGCAGCACTTCCCGCGCACGGATCCGGTGGTGATCATGCTCGTGCACGACGGCGCGCGCTGTTTGCTCGGCCGCCAGGCCGGCTGGCCCGCGAAGATGTGGTCGGCGCTGGCGGGGTTCGTCGAGGCGGGCGAGACGCTCGAGGACGCGGTGCGCCGCGAGGTGATGGAGGAGGCCGGCGTGCCGGTCGGCGAGGTCCGCTACCAGGCGTCGCAGCCCTGGCCGTTTCCGTCCTCGCTGATGATCGGCTGCATGGCCCAGGCGCTCGGCGAGGCGATCACGGTCGATCGGAGCGAGCTCGAGGACGTGCGCTGGTTCCCGCGCGAGACGGTGCTGCGTGCGCTCGAGGATCCGAGCGCCGACGTCGGCTTCTTCGTGCCGCCGCCGATGGCGATCGCGCACCACCTGATCAAGGTCTGGGCGGAATCGAAAGCCTAGGGATCTCGAGCTTCGGGCAGCGATCCATCACCACCGCGAGTCCGGCGCTTCGCGCGCGCTCCGCGGCGGGCTCGTTCACGACGCCGAGCTGGGTCCAGACCGCCTTCGCGCGCACGGCGATCGCCTCGTCGATCACCGCCGCTGCGGCCTCCGAGTTCCGGAACACGTCGACCAGGTCGATCGGCTCGTCGATCTCCGCGAGGCTCGCGCGCACGCGCTCGTTCAGGATCGTCTGGCCGGCGCAGGCCGGATTCACGGGGATCACGCGGTAGCCGCGCGACTGCAGGTAGGCCATGACCTCGTGGCTGTCTCGCTCCGGCCGCGGACTCGCTCCGACCAGGGCGATCGTCCGGGTCTGCTCGAGGATCTCGCGGATCTCTTCGTCGCTGGCGCGCTTCGCCACGGCGCGAGTCTGACATAATCGCGAGCGTGATCGACTTCGAGCCCACCGAAGAGCAGGCCTTGATCCGAGACACCGTTGCGGAGTTCGCGCGCGGAGAGATCCGCCCGCGGGCGCGCGACGCAGACGAGTCCGGGAAGATCCCGGAGGATGTGCTCGCGCGCGCGCACGAGCTGGGCCTGATCGCGAACGGCTTGCCCGAGGCGTACGGCGGCGGAGGGGAGCGCAGCGCGCTGACCGGAGCGCTGGTCGCCGAGGAGCTCGCGCACGGAGACCTGTCGATCGCGCTCGCGATCCTGGCGCCCGGACTTCTCGCCTACCCGGTCGCGGACCTCGGCAGCGAGGCGCAGAAGGCGCGGCTGCTTCCCGCGCTGATCGCGAGCCCCGGCGCCCTCGGCACGCTCGCGCTTCAGGAGCCGCGCTTCGACTCCGACCCGTACCGTCCGCGCACGCAGGCGCGCCGGACCGCGGACGGCTGGCGGCTCGACGGCGCGAAGTGCCTGGTGCCCTGGCCCGAGACCGTGAGACACGTGCTCGTGCTCGCCAGCGTCGACGAGACGCTCGCGGGCTTCGTCGTGCCGAGCGAAGCCGCTGGCTTGCGCGCCACGCCGGACGCGTACCTCGGCATTCGCGCGCTGCCGACCGCGGAGCTCTCGCTCGACGACGTGAAATTGCCCGCGGAGGCGCGTCTGGACGGCGCGCCTGACGGCTCCGCGCGCGCGCTGGTCGCGCGCGGACGGGTCGGGCTCGCCGCGCTCGCGGTCGGCGTGGCGAGCGCCGCCTTCGAGCTCGCGCGCGACTACGCGAAGGAGCGCCACGCGTTCGGCGCGCCGATCGCGACCAAGCAGGCGATGGCCTTCAAGCTCGCCGACATGGCGATCGAGATCGACGGCGCGCGGCTCCTGGTCTGGGAGGCGGCCTGGCGGCTCGATCGCGGCGAAGACGCGACCCGCGAGGCGACGCTCGCGATGCAGCAGGTGCGCCGCGTCGCTCTCGAGGTGACGGACGGCGCGGTGCAGGTCTTCGGCGGGCACGGCTACATCCGCGAGTACCTGCCCGAGCTGCTGCTGCGCAACGCGCGCGGCTTCGCCTGCTTCGAAGCACTCAGTTTGGTGTAGGGGGACGTCCGTGATCGACTTCGAGCCGACCGAGAACAGCCGCAAGGCCCGGGAGTTCTACCGGCGCATGGCGCTCGAGCAGATGCGCCCCGTCTCGCGCCGCTACGACGAGGACGAGCACGCGCTGCCCACCGAGTGGGTCGACTACTACTGGCAGACGGGTCGCAAGGGCGCGCCCGGGAGCCTGGGCGGCGCCACCGACGGCTTCGTGCAGGTCTGCATCCAGGCCGAAGAGCTTTGCTTCGGCGACGCGGGGCTGTACCTGCGCATGCCGACCGCGGCGCTGGGCGGCTCGGCCGTCTCCGCGGCGGGAACGCCCGAGCAGAAGGAACGCTTCCTGCGGCCGTTTCGCGAATCGCCGCACCCGATCTGGGGCGCGATGGCGATCACCGAGGCCAGCGCGGGCTCGGACTCCGCGGCGATCCAGACCAGCGCCCGTTACGACGCGGAGCGCGACGAGTGGGTGCTGAACGGCACGAAGATCTTCTGCACCGCGGGCGAGGGCGCCTCGCAGATCGAGGGCGGATTCGTGGTCGTCTGGGCGACGGTCGACAAGACGCTGGGGCGCGGCGGAATCAAGTCGTTCGTGGTGCCGGCGAAGACCCCCGGCATGAAGCTGGTCGGGCTCGAGAAGAAGCTCGGCATCCGCGCCTCCGACACCGCGACGCTGGTCTTCGAGGACTGCCGCGTCGCGTCGGCGAACCTGCTCGGCGGTAGAGCGAAGGCGGAGAAGAAGGCCGAGCCCGCGCGCGCCGGCGACAAGGGCTTCAAGGGCGCGATGGCGACCTTCGACGCCAGTCGGCCGATCGTGGCCGCGATGGCGGTCGGCGTGGGCCGAGCCGCGCTCGACTTCCTGGTCGAGGAGCTCGCGCGACAGGGCGTGGAGATCCGCTACGACTCGCCGCCGCGCTCGCAGACCGCGCTCGAGCGCGACGTGATCGACATGCAAGCCGAATTGCAGGCCGCGCGGCTTCTGACCTGGCGCGCCGCGAGCATGATGAATCGCGGTCGGCCCAACAGCCTCGAGGCGTCGATGGCCAAGGCGAAGGCGGGTCTCGTCGTCACCAAGATCACGCAGAAAGCCGTGGAGCTGCTCGGACCGCCGGGCTATTCCAAGAAGCTGCTGGTCGAGAAGTGGATGCGCGACGCGAAGATCAACGACATCTACGAGGGCACCCAGCAGATCAACCAGCTGATCGTCGCGCGCAGGATCCTCGAGTACTCCTCGTCGCAGCTGCGCTAGCCACCGCTCGTCGTCGAGATTTGCTTTGGCCGGCCGCCCGAGTCGATAATTCCCCCGCTTCGAACCCAGAGGAGATCCACAGATGGCAGAGACCTTCCTCTCCGACGGCTGGTTCAGCCAGACGGAGAAGATCCAGAACGAAGTGAACCCCCCGGTTCCGCCGGCGATCAAGGACCTGAAGATCAACATGCAGGTGACCGGCGGCCCCAGCGGCGAGGTGGCGTTTCGCATGGAGGCCGGACGACTCGTGAAGGGTCATGCGGCCGACGCGCCGACGAAGCTCGTGATCCCGTTCGACACCGCCCGCGCGATGCTGATCGACCAGAACCAGCAGGCGGTGATGTCGGCGTTCATGTCCGGTCAGATCCGGGTCGAGGGCGACATGGCCAAGCTGATGCAGATGCAGATGGCAGGCCCGCCGAGCCCCGAGGCCCAGAAGGTCTCGCAGCTGATCAAAGAGATGACCACGGCCTGACTCACGGCGTTCCGGCTCGGCCGCGCGCGACCCTTCAAGTGAGGTCGCGCGCCGGCCGAAAACCGGGACGTGGCCGGCCATCCTTCGGTCGTTCTGCTCGATGACGGCGAGCTGGATCGCGTTCGCGTGATCCTGGAGCGGCTCGGTGCGGACTTCGCGCTCTGCCGTCGCGTCGCGGATCCGACGGACGTCCCGCGGCCTCGCGATCTGCTGATCACGACCGGCCGCAGGGCGCAGGCCCTGTCGGAGCCGGCTCCAGCCGTGGCGGGCGCGGCGGCGCCGATCTGGCTCTGCGTCCACGGTCAGGATTTCCAGGAGCTGCGCTCGCGGCTTCGCGAGCTCGGAGTCCATTACCTGGTGAACAGCGCCGTCGACCAGGAGTCGCTGCGGCTGCTGATCGAGATGCTGCTCCACGACCGCCGTGAGCAGCGCGTGGTCGCACGGCTGCCGGTCGGCGTCGAGGTGACGCTGCGCCACGGCAAGCAGGTCGAGTTCGCGAAGCTTCTGGACCTGTCGCGGACCGGCGCACGCCTGCGCACGAAGGCGTTGTTCTCCGTCGGCGATCGACTCGAGTTCGAGCTACCGCTCGAGCTCTGCGGCGGCGGGCTCGAGTGTCTGTCGGGTCGCGTGGCGCGCGTGGAGCTCGGCGGGGGGCGCGCGGCAAAGATGGGCTGCTCGGTCGGCGTCGAGCTCGATCCGCTCACCGCGGAAGCGGCCGCCGCGCTCGGCGCGATCCTCTGCGGCACGCATCCGGCGACCCGGATCTCGGCGCTTGCGAATCCTCGCGAGCGCGAGCGTCGCCGCGCGGAGCGGCGCGCCTACCGCCGCCGCATCGCGGCGCTCGCCGCCTCGGACGCTGGCACGCCGCGCGTCGTCCTCGGGCACGACCTCTCGGTCTCGGGCATCCGCATCGCGCGCCAGCCGGGGCTCCGAAAGGGCATCCGCATCGCGCTCGGGCTGTACGGCGCCGACTCGGGCGCTCCGCTCACGCTCGAAGCCGAGGTCGTCGCGGACCACGGTCCGCGCGGGCTGGGGCTGGCGTTCCGCAACGCCAGCGAGTCGCAGCTCCGCGCGCTGGCGAAGCTCGTCGCCGCGCTTCCCCTGCTCGAGTCGCTCGACGGGGAGACCGGGTCCGGCGGCGGCGTCGTGCTCTCGCGAGTGATGCCTCAGAAGGCGTAGTCGACCATCGCTCCGCGCTCGCGGAGCCGCGTCCGGATCTCGTCGGGCTCGACCGCGAAGACGCGCCCGCGGTGGGCCAGCGCAAGCGCTGCCGCGACGCCGGAGGCCTCGCCGGTCGCGAGCGCGGGCGGGATCTCCTTGGTCGCGTTGTGGGTCTGGTGGTCGACGGAGATACACCGTCCGGTGGCGAGCAGATTCTCGATCTCGTTCGGCACGAGGCACCCGTACGGGATCGCGTAGACCGCGCCGTACTTGGTCCAGTGCCCGGTGATCGCGATCGCGTCGGGCTGTGGCTTCTGGCGGTCCTCGCGGCGCAGCACCCGGCGCCCGACCAGACGCCGGCTCTCGGTGATTCCGATCAGGCGCGCGATCTCACACAGGTGCGCGTCGCGAAGCTCCGCGAAGCGCGAGCGCAGCCCGCGGAACTCCTCCATGACCAGGCGGCGGCACTCGAGCTCGGCATAGCTGAGCTCGCGCGGATCGGTGGCGTCGATGCGCCGGTCGATCCGCGCCATGCTTCCCCAGGGGAGCAGGGCCTGGCCCGGATTCGTGGTGCGGAAGATCGGCGCACCCGCCTCGATCGCGGCGTCGACGTCGCTCACGCCGCCGATCCGGAACCAGAGCCAGGGGTGCACGCGCTCGAGCTCGAAGGCGCAGCCCGCCGATGCGAGCACGTGCCCGTCGCCGGTCGCGTCGATCACGACGTCCGCGGCGATCGCCTGGCGTCCCGCGCGCGACTCGAACGCCACGGCTGCGATGCGCGGCCCGTCGAGCAGGGCGCGCGCGCCCCAGACGTGGAACAGCACCTCGACGCCCGCCTCGCTCGCGAGCGCGTTCAGCGCCTCGCGCATGATCTCGGGGTCGTAGGCGACCGAGTAGCGCACCACGTGCTCGGCGCGCGCACCGCCCCAGACGAGACCGAGCCGCGCGTAGCGCTGCACGAGCTCGGAATCGGAACGGCCCCAGTGCTCGCGCGGCGGTGCGAACGCGCCGCCAGCCGCGCTCATGCGCTCGACCAGCTCCTGGCACAGCCCCGCGATCACCTGCCGGCCGCGCCCGTCGTCGAGCGTGAGCAGAAGCGCGATCAACCCGTTCGTCGCGAGCCCGCCGAGCGAGCTCGAGGCCTCGGCGAGCACCACGCGCGCCCCCGAGCGCGCCGCCGCGACCGCCGCCGCGACGCCGGACGTGCCGCCGCCGACGACCAACACGTCCGCGCGCGCGAGCAGGGGCAGATCGCGCGCGGCTTCGTGGATCGGCGCGGGCTCGCTCACTTCTCCGGGCTCGCGGGCCGCGGCAAGAGCGCGAGCTGGTACTTGCCGCCCTCGTTTCCGAACCAGCCGAGAATCCGATCGGTGAGGCCGTACTTGGCGCGGAACACCTCGTTCACGCGCGCGCGAAGCGCAGTGTCGCTCACGAGCTCCGCGCGAAGCGGATACTCCTGCTCCGCGATCCTCACCACGACGTCGGCGTCGCGCTCGATGTTCGCGCGCCAGCGCGTGTCGCTGGTGCGCACGTAGCCCACGCCGTCGACCACGCCGACCCAGACCTTGGTCTCGCGCAGGTCGCCGTCCGCGTCGTGGGTCAGCACCTCGATCACGCTCTCGTCCGCGAGCGCGCTCCAGTCGGGAGCGTCCGCGCGCGAGGCGGGCGAGAGCAGCCAGATGGCGAGCGCCAATCCGAGCGGGAACAAGCGGAGTGTGGTCATCTCGCGATTGGAGCACAGCTCGCGGCCCCGCGTCGCGTATCATGGCCGCGGTGGCGCAAGCGGGGGGTCGCAAGGTTCACATCACGCCGGAGGGCGCGAAAAAGCTTCAGGCGGAGCTCGAGCAGCTCTGGCGCGTGGAGCGCCCGCGGGTCACGCGCGAGGTGGCGGCCGCCGCAGCGCTGGGCGATCGCTCGGAGAACGCGGAGTACATCTACGGCAAGAAGCGCCTGCGCGAGATCGACCGCCGGATCGAATTCCTGCGCAAGCGCTTCGACCTGCTCGAGGTCGTGCAGCCGGGTCTGGTCGCGCGCGACCGGGTCTACTTCGGAGCCTGGGTGACGCTCGAGGACGAGTCCGGCACCGAGCTGTGTTATCGGCTGGTCGGCCCGGACGAGAGCGACGTGGACCGCAACCTGATCAGCGTCGAGTCTCCGATCGGGCGCGCGTTGCTGGGCAAGTCCGCGGGGGACGAGATCGCGGTCGAGCGCCCCGCCGGGCGCGCGTGCTACACGCTGCTCGAGATCCGCTACGAGAGCCGATGAGCGCGGGCGCCGACACGCCGATCGCGCGGCTCGTGCGCCGGATCGACCTGCCCGCCGTGGCGGAGGATCGCTTCGCGGCGGCCGCCGGCCGCTCGCGAGGCCGACTCTTCGGAGGCCTGGTCGCGGCGCAGTCTGTGGTGGCCGCGGGCCGGAGCGTCGATTCGGGCGAGCTCCACTCGCTACACGCCTGGTTCCTGCGCGCGGGGCGCGGCGACGTTCCGATCGACTACCGCGTCGAGCGGATCCGGGACGGACGGCGCTTCTCGAGCCGCCGCGTGGTCGCGGAGCAGGGCGCCCGGCCGATCTTCGAGATGCTCGCGAGCTTCTCGCGCAAGTCGCAGGGTGTCTTCCACCAGGATCCCGCACCCGCTCTGCCGCCGCCCGAGCAGCTCGAGGATTGGGAGGACGTGCGCGCGCGACTCGTCGCCATGCCGCGTCGCCGCGGCGGCGCCGAGGCCTTCGACGTTCGCGTGGTCGAGCCCGAACGCGACGCGCCTCGCGCGCGCTCGGCGCCTTCGCGCGCGATCTGGATGCGCGCGCGCGGCGAGCTTCCGAGCGACCCGCTGCTCCAGGCGGCGCTGCTCGTCTACGCGAGCGATCGGGCGTTGCTTCGCTGCGCGGGGCGCCCGCACGCGCTCGAGTGGTCGGAGCATCCGCCGGCGAGCCTGGACCACGCGGTCTGGCTGCACGGGGCTCCGCGGATCTCCGACTGGTTCGCCTACGACTGTCACAGCCCGGCGGCGCACGCGGGGCGGGGCCTGGCGATCGGCGCCATGTACACGCGCGCCGGCGAGCGCTTTGCGACGGTGGCCCAGGAAGGGTTGCTGGAGACCTGAGGCATGCGCGCCTGCCGGGGCGAAGTGTCCGTCTCGGTTGACGAACGCCCCGGCCGGGGGGATTCTGCCGGTGGCGCGGGTCCAAGCTCTGGCGCAGCCGTGCCGATGGGACCCGCAAGTCCGAGGAGTCCACGCATGTCTGCTCGAGCGGTCGCAATCGCGCTCTCGCTGCTCTGTCTCTCGCTGCCGGCGCAGGCCGGCCCCACGCGCTACGAGCCGCGGCGTGCCGGGCACCCGCTTCGCATCGCCGCCTACGCCGCGCATCCGTTTGGCGTCGTTCTCGACACGTTGATCTTCCATCCGGCGTGGTGGGTCGGCCAGCACGAGCCGTTTCGCACACTGTTTGGTGTACAGACCCAGTCCGACGACGGAGCGGAGCTGCGCTACTCGCGCGCGGAGCCGGCGCCGGAGCCAGACCTCGGTTCTTCCGAGCCCGAAGCGGACTGAGGCCGAGCGGCGCACGCTGGATTCCCGCGGTATGCTTTTTGCTTGTGCAGAGTGAGTCGGAACCGGCGGTGCGGGAGAGGGTCGGAAGCAGCGGGCCGATGGCCGTGGCTCTCTGCTTCGTCGTCTGCCTCGGCTGCGGCACCGGGCTCCCGGGCTTCGACGCGCCGCGGAGAGCCGCGCCGGAGCTTCCGCCCATCGAGCTCGAGGGCGTGATCTTCGAGGGCTACCGAGGCGAGCAACGCGAGCTCTCGGTCACGGCGGAGCGCGCGCGGATCGATCTGGCCGCCAGGGTCGCGGATCTGGAGCAGGTGAAGTTCTCGTTCTCCGAGAACGAGCGCGGACCGATCGAGGTCGCCGCTCCGAGCGGCGCGCTCGAGCTCGACGAGGACGACTTCGTGCTCTCGGGCGGAGTGAGCGGCTCCGCTCAGGAGGGCGAGCGCTTCTCGACCGAGCAGCTCCGCTACCTCGCCGCGAGCCGGCAGCTTGTGAGCGCGACGCCGGTGGAGCTGCGCCGCGCCGATCTTCTGGTTCGAGCGAACGGAATGGAACTCGGCCTCGAGGAGCGCCGCCTGCGCCTGATCGGCCAGGTCCGCGCGGAGGTCGCGAACCGATGATGCGCCCGACCGCGATCCTCGTCGCGCTTCTGGCGCTGGCCGTCCCGGCGCGCGCGCAGGAGCCGAAGTCGGCCAGCGACGCCGCGGATCGACTGGGACTGCGCTTCACGCCGGACGCCGAGCTGGTGATCACGGCGGACGAAGCGGAGGGCGTGAAGACCGAGTCGGGCCAGGAGAGCGTCGTCTTCAGCAAGCGCGTGCGCGCCACCCAGGGCGACATGCGGCTCGAGTGCGACTGGCTGCAGGCGGTGTATCCCAAGAACGCCTCGGGTCGACCGGATCGCATCACCGCGCGCGGCTCGGTGGTGATGACGCAGGGCACGAACGAGGCTCGCTGCGCCGAGGCCTCGGTGGACAACGTGGCCTGCACCGCGGAGTGCAAGAGCGAGGGCACCCGCGCCTCGCTGCGCCGCGGCCTCGACGACGTCGAGGCGAACGCGATCTACTTCGACCTCTGCAAGGGAACCGTGCGCGCGATCGGCGACGTCGTGATCCGCGTGCGCGAGCGCCCCGGAGCCAAGCCCGAGGCGCCGAAGCCCGGCGAGCCCGGCGCGGGCGGCGGATGAGTCCCACGCTGCACGCCCGTGACCTGTGCAAGAAGTTCGGCGCGCGCGAAGCGGTGCGCGACGTGAGCATCGCCGTCGGGCCCGGCGAGGTCGTAGGTCTGCTCGGCCCCAACGGAGCCGGCAAGACCACCACCTTCAACATGATCGTCGGGCGGGTCCGGCCGACCTCGGGCCGCGTCTACCTGGGTGAGGAGGAAATCACCGATCTGCCGATGTACATGCGGGCGCGGAAGGGAATCACGTACCTGCCGCAGGAGCCTTCGATCTTCCGCAAGCTGACCGTGGAGGAGAACGTCCTGGCGATCCTCGAGACGCTCGAGCCCTCGCGCCGCGAGCGAAAGAAGCGCGCGCACGACCTGCTGGCCGAGCTCGACCTGGTCGGCAAGCGCAAGCAGAAGGGCGGCACGCTCTCCGGCGGCGAGCGCCGTCGCGTCGAGATCACGCGCGCGCTCGTGCTCGATCCGCGCTTCATGCTCCTCGACGAGCCGTTCTCCGGAATCGATCCGATCGCCGTGATCGACATCCAGAAGATCATCGCGCAGCTGCGCGAGCGCGGGATCGGGATCGTGATCACCGACCACAACGTGCGCGAGGCGCTCTCGATCTGCGATCGCGCCTACATCATCAAGGACGGGCGGATCATCCGCGAGGGAGCGCCCGCAGAGATCACCGAGGATCCGACGGTTCGCGAGATCTACCTCGGGCAGAACTTCAGGTTGTAGCGATGGCCCTGGAGCTCAAGCAGTCGATCCGCCTCTCGCAGTCGCTGGTGATGACGCCCCAGCTGCAGCAGGCGATCAAGCTGCTTCAGCTCTCGCGGCTCGAGCTCGTGAACACCATCCAGCAGGAGCTGGTCGAGAACCCGGTGCTCGAGGAGTCGCTCGACGAGGAGACGCCGGTCCACGAGGTGGGCGGCGACGAGAACGAGTCGGCGCTCGCGCTCTCCGACACCGCCAAGCCCGATGCGCCGCCCGAGACCGAGACCTCCACGCCGAGCACCGACGACATCGTCGGCGACCTCGACTGGGAGAACTACATGGAGTCGCGGCCGCAGACGAGCCTGTCGCGCGGCGACGACGACCGCCCCGCGCTCGACGCGAACCTGACGCCCGCGACCTCGCTCACCGACCACCTGGTCTGGCAGATCGGCTTTCTGGAGATGAGCGATCTGGAGCGCGAGATCGCGATGCAGATCGTCTGGAACCTGAACGAGGACGGTTACCTGCAGGAGCCGCTCGACGCGATCGCGGCCGAGGTCGGCAGCGACGAAGCGACCGTCGAGGGCGTGCTCACGCGCGTGCAGGAGCTCGATCCGGTCGGCGTGGCCGCGCGAAGCCTCAAGGAGTGCCTGCAGATCCAGATGCGCATCGCCGGCATCGGCGACGGCCTGGCGCAGCGCCTCGTATCGAGCCACATCGACGGGCTGCAGAAGCACGACTTCCGCGGCATCGCCCGGCTCGAGAACGTATCGGTCGAGGAGGTCGCCGAGGCGGCCAAGCTGATCGCGAGCTTCGAGCCGCGGCCCGGGCGCCAGTACGCCGGCGACGAGCCGGTCTACATCACGCCCGACATCTACGTGCACAAGATCGGCGACGAGTACCACGTGGTGCTGAACGAGGACGGAATGCCGAAGCTGCGCGTCTCGGCGGCCTACCGCGACGTGCTGTCGCGCAAGGACGGCGACGGCAAGGAGACGCGCGAGTACGTGCGCGAGAAGCTCCGCTCGGCGATCTGGCTGATCAAGTCGATTCATCAGCGCCAGCGCACGATCGTGCGCGTGATGGAGTCGATCATCCGCTTCCAGCGCCAGTTCTTCGACAAGGGGCCGGAGCACCTGCGGCCCTTGAACCTGCGAGACGTGGCCGACGACATCGGCATGCACGAATCGACCGTCTCGCGCGTGACCACCGCCAAGTACGTGCAGACGCCGCACGGTCTGTTCGAGCTGAAGTTCTTCTTCAACTCGAGCATCCGGACCGGGGACGGCGAGGGGATCGCCTCGGAGTCGGTGAAGGAGAAGATCCTGCAGATCATCAAGAACGAGGACGCGAAGAACCCCCTCTCGGACCAGAAGATCGCCGAGATGCTCTCCGACTCGAGCATCCAGATCGCGCGGCGCACGGTCACCAAGTACCGCGAGGCGCTGCGCATCCTGTCCTCCACGAGGCGACGCCAAATCAGCTAGATTCGCGGCCCCGAACGCCAGGATTCCGCCATGAAGCTCACCGACATCCTCGTGCGCGACGCCTGCCGGGTCGACATCCGTGGCCGGACCAAGCCCGAGGTCCTGCGCGAGCTCGCCGACGCGCTGGCCGGCGCGATCCCTCGCCTGGACCGCAGCGAGCTCTACGCCATGCTGCTCGAGCGCGAGAAGCTGGGCACGACCGCGATGGGCGACGGGATCGCGATTCCGCACGCGCGGATCGAGGCGCTGGACCGCGTGCTCGCCGTCTTCGGGCTCTCGCGCGGCGGGGTCGACTTCGATTCGCTCGACGGCCGGCCGACGCACCTGTTCTTCCTGCTCGTCGCTCCCGGTCGCGAGGGCAGCTCGCATCTTCTGCTTCTCGCGCGCCTCTCGCGCCTGCTCGGCATCGACGGCTTCCGCGCGCGGCTGCGCGAGGTGACGTCGACCGACGAGCTCTTCCGCGCGATCGAGGAGGAAGAGTCGAGGCACTAGCATGACGAGCGCCCCATCCGCGCCGGCCCGAATGCACGGAAGCCTGGTCGAGGTCGGGGGTGTCGGCGTGCTCCTGCTCGGCGGCAGCGGGATCGGCAAGAGCGAGTGCGCGCTCGAGCTGGTCATGCGCGGACACCGCCTGGTGGCGGACGACGTGGTCCTGATCGGTCCCGACGAGGCGGGCGGCCCGGCGGGCTGGAGCCCCGAGCTCGTCAGGCACTACCTGGAGCTTCGCGGCATCGGCATCGTGCACGTGCCGAGCCTGTTCGGGCCCGGCTCGGTCGCCGACCGCGCGCGAATCGAGCTGGTCGTGCGGCTGGAATCCTGGGGAGCGGGCGAGGTGGAGAGGATCGGGCTCGAGCGGCGCACCGAGGACGTGGCCGGCTTCCGCGTCGAGGTTCTGCACCTGCCGGTCGCGCCGGGCCGGAACATCGCCTCGCTGGTCGAGGTGGGCGCGCGCAACCACGTGCTCCGGAGCCGCGGCAAGAGCGGCGCGGAAGAGCTCGACGCGCGCGTCTTCGCCATCCTTCGGAAGGAGGGGGCGTGAGTCTCGGGCCGACGCTCGTGATCGTCTCGGGGCTCTCGGGCGCGGGCCGGACCACCGCGATGAAGGCGCTCGAGGATCTGGGCTTCTACTGCGTCGACAACCTGCCGGTGGTGCTGCTCGAGCCCTTCGTCGAGCTGTTTCGCGAGGGCAGCGACCGGCTCGCGGTCGCCGTCGACGTGCGCGAGCGCAGCTTCCTGGCGGCGTTTCCGGACGTCCACGCGCGGCTTAAGTCGAGCGGGCTCGCGACGCTTCTGCTCTACCTGGAGGCGAGCGACGAGGTGCTCGCGCAGCGCTTCTCGGAGACCCGCCGCGTCCACCCCACGCGCGGCAGCGGATCGCTCTACGAGGACATCTCGCGCGAGCGCGAACTCCTGGTTCCGATCGCGCGGCTGGCGGACCTGGTCGTCGACACCGGACGCATGAGCGTGCACGACCTGAAGCGGCAGATCCTGCGCCACTTCGCCGGGGGCGAGCGCGCCGCGGCGATGGAGATCGAGCTGGTCTCGTTCGGCTTCCGCCACGGCGCCCCGGAGGCCGCCGACCTGCTGATCGACGTGCGCTTCCTGCCCAACCCGAACTTCGAGCCCGCGCTTCGCGCCCACACCGGGCTCGAGCCCGAGGTGGCCGCCTTCGTGCTCGACCCGCCGTCCACGGGCGAGTTCATGGCGAAGCTGCGCGAGTTCATCGATTTCCTGATCCCGCGCTACGAGAAGGAGGGGAAGGCCCGCCTGACCATCGCGCTCGGCTGCACCGGAGGGCAGCACCGCTCGGTGGCCGTGGTCGGTGCCCTGGACCGACACCTCCGGGAGCGCAAGATTGAGGCCCGCGTGACCCACAGAGACGTGGCTCGCGCCCGAAGGAGCGAGGCGTGATCGGCGTACTGGTTCTGTCCCATTACCGGCTGGCGGACGAGTTCGTGGCCGCGCTGCGCCACATCGTGGGCGAGACTCCGCACGTGCGCGCGATCGGACTCGATCCCGCGAGCACGGCGCCCGAGGAGATGCGCACCCAGATCGACAAGGCGATCCGCGAGGTCGACCAGGGGAGAGGCGTGCTGGTCCTGGTGGACATGTTCGGGGGAACGCCCTCGAATCTTTCGCTGGCCTTCCTCGACGAAGGCCGGGTCGAGGTCGTGACCGGCGTCAATCTGCCGATGCTCGTGAAGGTCGCGCGGCAGAAGGACGGGACCGGCATCCACGAGCTCGCGGAGCTCGCGCGTGACTACGGGCGTCGGAACATCTCGGTCGCGAGCGACCTGCTCGGAAACCGAGAGCCCGGCAAGAGCGCCCCGTGAGCCGAGTCGAGCAGGTCTGCGAGATCCGGAACAAGCTCGGGCTCCACCTGCGCGCGGCCGCGGCCTTCGTGAAGGTGGCCGAGCGCTTCAAGAGCGACGTGTCGCTCGAGCGCGACGGAACGCGCGCGAACGGCAAATCGATCATCGCGCTCGTGACGCTTGCAGCCTCGCTCGGAACCTCCGTGAAGATCGGCGCGGAAGGCCCCGACGCGGAGGACGCGGTCGGTGCGCTCGCCCGGCTGGTGGAGGATCGCTTCGGGGAGGGCGAATGACGCTCGGCCGAACCCAGCGCAACGGGATTCCCGTCTCGCCCGGCATCGCAATCGGCCCCGCGTACGTGCTGCGCCGCGAGCGGATCGTGATCCCCGAGCACCGGATCGCCCCGGAGCAGGCGGACGGCGAGGTCGAGCGGCTGCGCCGCGCCTTCGGCGAGACGCGCGGCAAGCTCGAGGAGATCCGCCGCGGCATGCACGGCACCGGGCTCGTCGGCACGATCTTCGACGCGCAGTTCCTCTTCCTCGAGGACCCGACGCTGATCGTGCCCGCGGAGGCGAACATCCGCGAGCACGGGCTGAACGCCGAGTGGGCGGTCGAGCGCGAGTGGCGCCGGCTCGCTCAGGTGTTCGAGTCGATGCACGATCCGTACATCCGCGAGCGCGCCAGCGACATCGGATTCGTGGTGCGCCGCGTGCTCGAGGCGCTGATGGGGCGCGAGCCGCAGGGCCTGAGCAACGCTCCGCCGGGCGTGATCGTCGTCGCCGAGGACCTCTCCCCCGGCGAGGTCGCGCAGGTGACGCGCGGCCGCGTCGCGGGCTTCGTGACCGAGACGGGGTCGCGCACCTCCCACGTCACGATCATGGCGCGCAGCCTCGGAATCCCGGCGGTGGTCGGCGTCGGCGACGAGCTGGCGCGCGAGCTTCGCGACGGCGTGATGCTGATCCTCGACGGCCACACCGGCAACGTGATCGTGGACCCGGACGCGAACACGATCGCGGAGTACCGCAAGCGGATCGCCGACCTGCTGGTCGTCTCGCGCGAGCTCTTGCGCTACGTCGACCTGCCCGCCGAGACGAAGGACGGCGTGGCGATGCGCCTGCTCGCGAACGTCGACCAGATCGACGAGGCGCGCGAGGCGCTGCGCTACGGCGCGGAGGGAATCGGCCTGTACCGGACCGAGTTCCTGTTCCTGAATCGCCACGACCTGCCGGACGAGGACGAGCAGTGCGCGGCCTACACCGCGATCATCGAGGCGGTCGCTCCGCACGGGGCCACGATCCGCACGCTCGACCTGGGCGGGGAGAAGGTGCCGACCGGTCTGGACCTCTCCGAGGAGCCGAACCCCGCGCTCGGCCTGCGCGGCGTGCGCATGTCGCGCAGCCGGCCGGACGTGTTCCGCACCCAGCTCCGCGCGCTGCTTCGCGCCAGCTCGTCGGGGCGGCTCAAGATCCTGCTTCCGATGGTGTCGAGCCAGGCCGAGGTCGAGTTCGCGCGCGAGACGCTCGAGCAGGTGAAGGCCGAGCTCGCGTCCGAGGGGGTGGCGTTCGACCGCGCCGTTCCGCTGGGCGTGATGATCGAGACTCCGGCGGCCGCGATGATCGCGGACCTGATCGCGCCGCTCGCGGATTTCCTCTCGATCGGAACCAACGACCTGGTCCAGTACACGCTGGCCGTCGACCGCAGCAACGAGCACGTCGCCTACCTGTACGAGCCGCTGCACCCGGCGCATCTGCGCATGATCCAGCGCATCGGTCAGGCGGCGCGCCGGGCCGGGATCGTGGTGGGGATGTGCGGCGAGATGGCCGGCGAGCCGATGCACTGCTGGGTGCTGCTCGCGCTGGGCATCGGAGAGCTCTCGATGGCGCCGTTCGCGATCCCGCTGCTGAAGCGCATCCTGCGCGACTCGACCGCGGCCGAGGCCCGCGACCTGCTCGCCGAGGTGCTGCGCCTGGGCAGCGCGCAGGAGATCCGGCGGCTCGTCGAGGACCGGATGCGCGAGCGCTTCCCGGTCGCGTTTGAGCGAAGCGCGCTGCAAGGCTAGGATTCGCCCGCGTTGGTCATTGGGGGCGGAAGGAAAGCATGGCGCGCAGACTGTTCACGTCGGAATCGGTCTCGATGGGGCACCCGGACAAGGTCGCCGACCAGGTCTCGGACGCGATCCTCGATGCCTACCTCACGCAGGATCCGAAGGCGCGGGTCGCCTGCGAGACCCTGACCAAGACCGCTTTCGTCTGCGTGGCCGGGGAGATCACGGCCCGTCGCGGCGTGAGCGTCAACATCCCCGAGGTCGTGCGCGAGACCGTCTGCGAAATCGGCTACGACAACGCGGCCTACGGCCTCGACGGGAAGACCTGCTCGGTCATGGTCGCGCTCGAGGGGCAGTCGCGTGACATCTCGCAGGGCGTGACGGAAGGCGAGGGCCTGTTCAAGGAGCAGGGCGCTGGCGACCAGGGGATGATGTTCGGCTTCGCGTGCACGGAGACCGAGGAGCTGATGCCGCTGCCGATCATGCTCGCGCATCAGCTCGTGGCGCGGCAGGCCGAGTGCCGCATGTCGGGCGAGCTCGACTTCCTGCGGCCGGACGCGAAGTCGCAGGTCACCGTCGAGTACGGCGCGAGCGGCCCGGCCCGGATCGAGGCGGTCGTGCTCTCGACGCAGCACGACGAGGACATCGAGTGGGAGCCGCTGAAGTCGAAGGTGCTCGACAGCATCATCCGGCCGGTGATCCCCAAGAACCTGCTCGACGCCAACACGCGCATCTTCGTGAACCCGACCGGCCGCTTCGTGATCGGCGGTCCGGCCGCGGACGCGGGCGTGACCGGCCGCAAGATCATCGTCGACACCTACGGAGGAATGGGCCGGCACGGCGGCGGCGCGTTCTCGGGAAAGGATCCGAGCAAGGTCGACCGCTCGGCGGCGTACGCCTGCCGCTGGGTGGCCAAGAACCTGGTCGCGGCCGGAGCCGCGGAGCGACTCGAGGTCCAGGTCAGCTACGCGATCGGCGTGGCCGAGCCGGTCTCGATCCGCGTCGACACGTTCGGCACCGGCCGCGTCGACGACGAGAAGATCGAGGCGGCGATCCGCAAGCGCTTCGACCTGACCCCGCGCGGGATCATCGACTCGCTCGACCTGCTGCGCCCGATCTACCGCCAGACCTCGTTCCACGGCCACTTCGGCCGCACGGGCGACGCATTCACCTGGGAGAAGACCAGCCGAGCCGACGACCTGCGGCGCGATCTCGGGCTGTAGGAGGAGACGCGCATGGACCAGAGCGATCGCTACAAGGTCGCGGACCTCGGCCTGGCCGAGTGGGGCCGCAAGGAGCTCCGGCTCGCCGAGCACGAGATGCCGGGCCTGATGACGCTTCGCGCCCGCTACGCGCCGAGCCAGCCGCTGCGCGGCGCGCGCATCATGGGCAGGG
>VGRW01000056.1 GCA_016875225.1 Deltaproteobacteria bacterium | reverse complement strand
GGGGATCGAGTCGCTGCGCGCTCACCGGGCCAGCCAGGCGCAGACGATCCTCGAGGCAGGGCCGAAGTACGACCGGGACGCCGATCTCGTCTTCGCGAACGACCTCGGCGGCCCGCTCGACTCCCGGAACGTCATCAATCGCTACTTCGAGCCGGCGCTCGAGGCCGCGGGGCTGTCGACGGCGATCCGCCTCTACGACCTGCGCCACTCGCACACGGCGCTGCTCCTGCACGAGGGCGTGAACGTGAAGGCCGTCTCGGCGCGACTCGGGCACTCGTCCGCAGCGATGAAGCTCGACCGCTACGCGCACGCCCTGTCCGCGGCCGTGTTCAACTCGGTGCTCGGCGGCTTGCCGAGGGCGCTCTCGGAAGTTGGCACCACAGTGGCACCACGCGCGGCGCTCCGAATCGCGGAAGTGTGGCGACCCAGGCAGGATTCGAACCTGCGACCTTCTGCTCCGGAGGCAGACGCTCTATCCAGCTGAGCTACTGGGTCGGGAATGGTGGGCGATCCGAGATTCGAACTCGGGGCTCCTACCGTGTGAAGGTAGTACTCTACCGCTGAGTTAATCGCCCTGGAGCCGGGAGCTTATCACGCGTTCCCGCAGAACCCCCGGCGTGCCGGCGCACCGCCGCTCCGACGAACGAGCGGAACAGCGGGTGCGGCTCGAACGGCGTCGACTGGAACTCGGGGTGGAACTGGCAGGCCAGGAACCACGGGTGGTCCGGGAGCTCGACGATCTCGACGAGCTTTCCGTCCGGGGACATTCCGGAGATCGCGAGGCCCGCGTCGGTCAGGCGCCCGTGGTAGGCCGGGTTCACCTCGTAGCGGTGGCGGTGGCGCTCGGAGATCTCGCTCTTGCCGTAGGCGCGCGCGGCGATCGTGTCGGGGGCGACCTTGCACGGGTACGCGCCGAGGCGCATCGATCCGCCCGTCGCGGCGCGCGCGCTCTGGCCGGGCATGAAGTCGATCACCGGGTGCGGCGTCTTGGGGTCGACCTCGGTCGAGTTCGCGCCGGAGAGGCCCGCGAGATTCCGCGCCGCCTCGATCACCGCCATCTGCAGGCCGTAGCAGATGCCGAAGTACGGGATCTCGTGCTCGCGCGCGTGCTGGATCGCCTGGATCTTTCCCTCGGCGCCGCGCCCGCCGAAGCCGTGCGGGACGAGGATGCCGTCGACGGTGGTGATCGCGTCGAGCGCGCTGCCCTCGAGCTTGTCGGAGTCGACGTACTCGATCTCGACCACCGCCCCGTGCGCGATGCCCGCGTGCGCGAGCGCCTCGTTCAGGCTCTTGTAGGACTCGGTCAGGTCGGTGTACTTGCCGACCATCGCGATCCGGACGCGCTGCTCGGGATTCTTCAGCACCGCGACCACGCGCTCCCAGCGCTCCAGATTCGGCTGGCCGGTCCAGATGTTCAGCTTCTGGACGATCGCGTCGTCGAGCCCCTCGCTGTGGAAGACCAGCGGCAGCTCGTAGATCGTGTCGACGTCCTTGGCCGTGATCACGGCCTCCTCGTCGACGTCGCAGAACAGGGCGAGCTTGCTCTTCACCGAGCGCGGCAGGTAGCGGTCGGTGCGGCAGAGCAGGATCTCGGGCGCGATTCCGATCGAGCGGAGCTCCTTCACGCTGTGCTGCACCGGCTTGGTCTTGAGCTCGCCCGCGGTCGCGACGTACGGCACCAGCGCGATGTGGATGTAGAGCACGTTCTCGCGCCCGACGTCGGAGCGCATCTGCCGGATCGCCTCCAGGAACGGCAGCGACTCGATGTCGCCGACCGTTCCGCCGACCTCGACGATCAGAACGTCCGTGCCTTCGCCCGCGAGTGACATCACGTGCGCCTTGATCGCGTCGGTGACGTGAGGGATCACCTGCACGGTCGCGCCCAGGTACTCGCCGTCGCGCTCCTTCTGGATCACGCGCTCGTACACGCGTCCGGCGGTCAGGTTGTTCTGCCGCGTCAGCGTGGCGTGGGTGAAGCGCTCGTAGTGGCCGAGATCCAGGTCGGTTTCGGCGCCGTCGTTGGTGACGTAGACCTCGCCGTGCTGGAGCGGGTTCATCGTCCCGGGGTCGACGTTCAGGTAGGGGTCGAGCTTGAGGAAGTTGACCCGCAGGCCGCGCGCCTCGAGCAGCGCGCCGATCGCGGCCGAGGACAGGCCTTTGCCGAGCGACGACAGCACCCCCCCGGTCACGAAGATGAACTTGGTCTCGCGTTTCATTGCAGCGCTCCGGCTTGGGGGCACGGGCCATCCGACAAATACGACAGGAACCGCCCGGCGTAAAGCCTCCGGGCCGAAGATCAGTGCGCGGACTCGCGCAGCGCCTTCTCGACGCGCTCGACGTCCTCGGGGGTGTCCACCTCGAGCGCGCGGTGGGCGACGGTCGGGACGGCGATCTCGTAGCCGTGCTCCAGCGCGCGGAGCTGCTCCAGCCGCTCCGCCTGCTCGAACTCGGTGCGCGGCAGGCGCGCGTAGCGCAGCAGGAACTCGCGCCGGTACGCGTAGACGCCGATGTCGCTCCAGACGGTCAGGCCGCGCCGCGCGTGCTCGGCCTCGACGCGCGCCCGGTTGAAGTAGCGCACCTCGGGGGGGACGTCGGCGATGATCGGAAGCCGCGTGAAGGTGAGCGCACGGTCGCGCGCGTCGACGACCACCTTGCCGCGGTTGGGATCGAAGCGGTCCTCCGGCCGGTCGAGCGCGGTCTTGAGCGTCCCCATCATCAGCCCGGGGTCGGCGCGCAGCGGAGCGACCAGGGCGGCGATCGTCTCGGCCTCGATCAGCGGCTCGTCGCCCTGCACGTTGCAGACGATCTCGTCGGAAAGACCCGCGGCGACCTCGGCCAGGCGGTCGGTGCCGGTGGGGTGGTCGGGCGAGGTCATGCGCACCTCGAAGCCGGCCCGCTCGACGACCTCGGCGATGCGCCGGTCGTCGGTCGCGACCAGGAAGCGGTCGACGACGCCCCGCGCGCACGCGGCCGCGACTCGCTCGGCGACGTGCAGGATCATCGGCTTGCCGGCCAGCGGAAAGAGCGGCTTGCCGGGAAAGCGCGTCGCGGCGTAGCGCGCGGGAATGATCGCGGTGATCGACACCGCTTCGGGTCCGCGTCTACCGCTTCGAGTACTGGAAGCGGGCGCGCGCCCCCTTCTGGCCGTACTTCTTGCGCTCTTTCTCGCGCGCGTCGCGCGTGAGCAGGCCGGCGCGCTTCAGCGTCGGGCGCAGCGTCGGGTCGTACTTCTGCAGCGCCCGCGCGATTCCGTGCCGGATGGCGCCGGCCTGGCCGGTGTCGCCGCCGCCCTTCACGGTGATGAACATGTCGAAGTTGCCCATGTGCTCGACCGCGCGCAGCGGCTCGAGGAAGTGCATGCGCAGGATCTCGCGCGGGAAGTAGTCCTCGGCGGTGCGGTGGTTGATCTTCACGTCGCCGGTACCGAGGCGGATGAAGACGCGCGCGGTGGCGCTCTTGCGGCGCCCGGTGGCGTAGAAGCGGGAGGACTGGCGCGCCATCGTCATCGGCGGATCTCCAGGGGCTGCGGGGATTGCGCGGCGTGAGGGTGCGTCGCGCCGGGGTAGATCTTGAGCTTGGAGATCATGCGCCGGCCGAGCGGCCCCTTCGGCAGCATGCCCTTCACGGCCGCGCGCAGGACGCGGTCGGGATGGGTTTCCAGCATCCGCCCGACGGTCGTCGTGCGCAGCCCGCCGGCGTAGCCGGAGTGCCGCACGTACTCCTTCTTCTCGAGCTTGCGGCCGGTGACCCGCACGTCCTTGGCGTTCACCACCACGACGAAGTCACCGCCATCGACGTGCGGCGTGTAGGTCGGCTTGTGCTTGCCGCGCAGGATCGTGGCCAGGTGGGAGGCAAAGCGTCCGAGCACCTGATCGGCCGCGTCGGCGACGTACCAGCGCCGCACGACCTCGGCCTCGCCGATGCTTCGGGTCGGATTCTTGGGATTGGGCAAGGAGTTCCCCTCGGGCTCGCGAGCGGCCATGGGATACTCGATCGAGTCCTTCGGGTCAAGCCGGATCCTCGTCGTAGAGCACGCGCTCCAGGCACAGGCCGTGGGCCGGGGCCGCCTGGGCGGCGCGGCTGCGGTCGCACGAGGCCAGGATCGCCGCGAGCTCCGCGGCGGGACGCCTGCCCTGCCCGATCTCGACCAGCGTCCCGACCAGGTTCCGGACCATCTGGCGCAGGAAGCTCCGGCCCAGGATCTCGAGCCGGACCTCGTCGTCGTCCGTTCGCAGCACCTCGACCCGGTAGAGGGTCCGGCGCGGCCGTTCGTGCTCGGGCGGGCCGCCCGGCGCGGTGCGGAAGGCGCTGAAATCGTGGCTCCCGACCAGCTGGATCGCGGCTCGCTGCATGCTCGCGACGTCGAGAGCGCCGCGTACGTGCCAGCTGTAGCGGGCGCGAAGCGCGCTCGGGTCGGCCCGGTTCAGGATCCGGTAGGCGTAGAGCTTGCCGGTCGCGGATTTCCGCGCGTGGAAATCGGGGGCAGCGATCGCGAGATCGGTCACGGCGACGTCCGCCGGCAGACGCGCGTTCAGGGCGCGCACGAGCTCGTCGGCGGACAGACGCGACTCGCTGTCCACGTGCGCGACCTGCGCTCGCGCGTGGACGCCCGCGTCGGTACGCCCCGCGGGCACGATCCGCCGCGACTCGCCGGTGATCTCCCGCAGCGCCTGCTCGACCACGCCCTGCACGCTCCGCCTTCCCGGCTGGACCTGGAAGCCCGCGAAGTCGGTGCCCTCGTACTCGAGGACCAGGCGAAGTCGCCGCACGCCTAGCGGGTGAGTGCCTCGGCCGCGCCCACGACTCCGAGCGCTGCGCCGAGGCGCAGATCGTTCAGCGCGACCACGAAGGCGAGCCGGCCGCCCGCGGCGCGAACGCGCCCGACCGCGGTATCGTCGTGGCCGAGCGAGCCTCGCGGCGTCGGCAGCTCGTCGTCGCCGAGCAGGCCGATTCCCGGCTGCGCCTTCCAGAGCCTGGCGGCTTCGTCCGCGTCGACGGGCCTCGCGAGCTCCGCGTGGACCGCCGCCAGACTCCCGCCGAGCGTCGGAATCCGCACCCGCGTGAGCTCGATCGAGAGATCCGGGGCGCGAAGCAGGCGGCGCAGAACCGCGCGCAGTCGGAGCTCTTCGCTCGTCTCGCCGTCGGGCTCCAGCGTCCCGATCTGCGGCAGACAGTCGAAGGCGAGTGACTGCGGGAAGACTTCGGATTCCGAGCGCTCACCACTCATTCGATTCAGGACCTGAACCGTGTGATCGGTCAGCTCCCCGACTCCGGCGATTCCCGCACCCGACGCCGACTCGAGCGTGACCCCGGTGACTCGACGCAGCAGTCCCGCAGCGCCAAACGGCGCGAGCGCGAGCGCGATACCGGTGGCGATCCCGCGCGGGACGGCGACGAAGCGCGGGCGCGGCGGGCCCTCGGGAAGCGTCCAGAGCGGCGGCAGCCAGAGCGGGATCTCGGGGTCGGACTCGAGCGAGCCGGTCACGTCGATCACGCTCGCGCGTCCGCGCCGCAGCGCCGGCAGCAGGCCGGAGAGCAGCCCGGGTGCGGCGCTGAGCACGAGGTCACAGACGGCGAGCTGCTCGCCGCGCGGGCGGCTGATCTTCACCGAGCTGCCGCGGAACTCGAGCTCGTCGCCCTCGGAGTCGGCCGAGGCGCAGGCGATCAGCTCGGCCACGGGAAAGCGCCGCTCGTCGAGAACCTGGAGGATCTCGGCGCCGACGGCGCCGGTCGCCCCGAGCACGGCCACGCGCAGCGAGGGGCTCGCCATCAGCGCAGCGCCTCGCGGACCTGCCGGCCCATCTCGCGCGTGCCGACCAGCGTGTGGCCAGGTCCCGCGCCGAGATCGCCGGTGCGGTAGCCCTTGTCGAGCACGACCTCGACCGCCCGCCGCACGCTCGCGGCCGCTTCAGCTCGCGCGAGCCCGTGCTCGAGCAGCATGGCGACGGAGAGGATCGCGGCGAGCGGGTTCGCCTTGTCCTGTCCGGCGATGTCGGGCGCGCTGCCGTGGATCGGCTCGAAGAGTCCGCGGCCCTCGTCGCCGAGGCTGGCCGAGGGAAGCATGCCCAGGGATCCGGTGATCATCGCCGCCTCGTCGGACAGGATGTCGCCGAACATGTTCGGGCAGAGCAGGACGTCGAAGCGCGGTGCGTCGCGGAGCAGCACCATCGCCGCGGAATCGACGAGCTGGTGCTCGAGTGCGACGTCCGGGAACTCGCGCGCGACCTCCTCGACGATCTCGTTCCAGAACGCGCAGACCTCGAGCACGTTGGCCTTGTGGATGTTCGTCACGAGTTTCTTGCGCCCGCGCGCGGTGCGGAACGCGACCCGCGCGATCCGCGCGACCTCGTGCTCGTCGTAGACCTCCGTGTTCAGCGCGCGCCGCACTCCACCAATGTCGGCGCGGCCACGCGGCTCGCCGTAGTAGATCCCGCCGGTCAGCTCGCGCACGACCACGAGATCGACGCCGTCCACGCAAGCGCGCTTCAGCGGGCTGGCGTCGGCGAGCGCCGGCAGAACCGCGGCGGGGCGCAGATTCGCGTAGAGACCGAGCTCCTTGCGGATGCGCAGCAGCCCGCGTTCGGGACGAAGCGCCGGCGCGAGCGCGTCCCACTTCGGCCCCCCGACCGCGCCGAGCAAGACCAGTCCGCACGCCTTCGCGCGCGCCACGGTCGCATCGGAGAGCGGCGCGCCCTCGGCATCGATCGCGCAGCCGCCGATCAGCGCCTGCTCCGTCTCGACGTCGGGGGCGACCGCACGCAGCACCGCAGCCGCCTCGGCCGTGACCTCGGGGCCGATGCCATCGCCCGGCAGAATCAGAATCCGGCTCAAGGCTCAGATCCCGCGCAGCGAGGCGACGCCGACCTTGTGGCGCTGCTCGAGCTTGTTCAGCGCGTGCACGTAGGCCTTCGCCGACGCGACCAGCACGTCCGTGTCCGCGGCCTGTCCGATCACGCGCATTCCGTCCTCTTCCAGCGTCACCGAAACCTCTCCCTGCGCGTCGATCCCGCTCGTCACCGCGCTCACCTGGTACTTGAGAAGCCGCGGCTTGCTCCCGGTCGCCTGCTCGATCGCGCTGTAGATCGCGTCGACCGGCCCGGTTCCCAGCGACGCGACCTTGCGCACGTCGCCCTTCACCTCCATCTCGACCGTCGCGGTCGGCGTGGCGAAGGTTCCGGAGACGACGTGCATGTTGCGCAGCTTCACCGTCTCCTCGACGCGCAGGAGCTGATCGGTCACCAGCGCCTCGATGTCCTCGTTGTAGACGGTCTTCTTCGCGTCCGCGAGATCCTTGAAGCGCTTGAACGCCTGATTGAAGTCGATCCGCTCCGGGTCGAAGCCGAGCTCGCGCAGGCGCTCGCCGAACGCGTGGCGGCCGGAGTGCTTGCCGAGCACGAGCTCGGTCGAAGCCCGTCCGACGCTCTCCGGTGTCATGATCTCGTAGGTGAGCTTGTTGGAGAGCACGCCGTGCTGGTGGATGCCCGCCTCGTGCGCGAAGGCGTTGTCGCCCACGATCGCCTTGTTCGGCGGCACGGCGACGCCGATCACCGACGAGAGCAGCCGGCTCGACGGGTAGATCTCCTTGCCGATCACGCCGGTGTCGCAGCCCGCGAAGTACTCGCCGCGCGTGCGCAGCGCCATCACGACCTCTTCCATCGCGGTGTTCCCGGCGCGCTCGCCGATCCCGTTCACGGTGCACTCGACCTGGCGCGCGCCGGCGCGGATCGCCGCCAGCGAATTTGCGACCGCGAGCCCGAGATCGTCGTGGCAGTGCACGGAGAAGCGCGCGAGCTCGGCACCGGGCACCCGCTGGCGCAGGTGCGAGATCAGCTCCGCGTACTCGAAGGGCGTGGTGTAGCCGACCGTGTCGGGGATGTTCAGCGTTCGCGCGCCCGCCTCGATCGCCCGCCGGCAGACTTCGACCAGGAACTCCCAGTCCGAGCGGGTCGCGTCCTCGCAGGAGAACTCGACGTCCGGGCAAGCGCTCCGCGCGCGCGCGACCGCGCGCGAGACCTCGTCGAGGACGCGCTCCTTGCTCATGCGCAGCTTGTCGCGCATGTGGATCTCGGAGGTCGCGATGAAGACGTGGATCCGCGGGTGCGCCGCCAGGCGCAACGCCTCCCAGGCCCGGTCCACGTCCTCGTTCGAGGTGCGCGCGAGCGCGCAGATGATCGGCCGCCGCACCGCCTGCGCGACGGCGCGCACGGCCTCGAAGTCGCCGTCCGAGGCGATCGGGAAGCCCGCCTCGATCACGTCCACGCCCAGCCGCTCGAGCTGGCGCGCGAGCACCAGCTTCTCCTCGATGTTCATGCTGCAGCCGGGCGACTGCTCGCCGTCGCGCAGCGTCGTGTCGAAGATCAGCACGCGCTGGTCAGGTGTCATGGCCCGTCCCCGTACCGGCTCCGGACTCAAGCGCGGCGCTGGCGCTGCGAGGCTTGCGCCGCTCCAGCCACCAGACCACCGGGCCCGAGAGCACGTACGCGAGCCCGAGCCCGAAGAGCATCGGCTCGTGATTCAGCAGCACCACGATCGCGAACACGATCAGCGCCACGAGCGCCGGGTAGCCGCGAGCGCCTTCGATCTTGACCGCCTTCAGGCTCGGATACGGGATCGTGCTCACCATCAGCAGCGCGAGCAGCGCGAAGAAGCTGGTGATCACGACGCCGAGCGGCCGCGGAAACGGCGGAGCGTAGCCGATCCAGCCGATGAACCAGACCGTCGCCGCGACCATTCCGCCGGCGAAGGTCGACGCGACGCCCTGGAAGTACTTCGTGCTCGGCTCGTCGGCGCGCGCGTTGAAGCGCGCCAACCGCAGCGCCGCGCAGAGCGCGAAGAGCCCCGCGATCAGCCAGCCACGCGGCCCCAGCGGCAGGAGCATCCAGTTGTACATCAGGAGTGCCGGCGCGAGCCCGAAGGCCGTCAGGTCCGAGAGCGAGTCGAACTCGAAGCCGAAGCGGCTCTGGGAGTGGGTGGCGCGCGCGATGCGTCCGTCGAGCATGTCGCAGAAGGTCGCGAGCACGATCGCGAGCGCCGCCTTCTCGAACTCGCCGCGGATCGAGAGCGTGATCGACCAGAAGCCGAGCATGAAGCCGGTGCTGGTGATCAGGTTCGGGAGCAGGTACACCGCACGGCGTCGACCGCGCCGGGCGCCGCGACGGCGCCGCCTGCGCTCCCGTGACTCCTCGCGCTGCGTCATCGCTCCACCTCTAGTTCCGACTGCGGTCGACGAGCCGGTTCTCCCGCAGCCAGGGCATCATCGCGCGCAGCTCCTTGCCGATCTTCTCGACCGGGTGCTCTTCGCCGAGCTTGCCGAGCGCGGTGAAGACGGGCTTGCCGACTCGCGCCTCCTGCAGCCACTCGCTGGCGAAGCGCCCGGACTGGATCTCGCCGAGGATCCGCTTCATCTCCGCCTTCGTCTCGGCCGTGACGACGCGCGGCCCGCGTGTCAGATCGCCGTAGCGCGCGGTGTTCGAGACCGAGTAGCGCATGTTCGCGATCCCGCCCTCGTAGATCAGATCGACGATCAGCTTCACCTCGTGGATGCACTCGAAGTACGCCATCTCGGGCGCGTAGCCGGCCTCGATCAGCGTCTCGAAGCCCGCCTGCATCAGCGCGGTCAGCCCGCCGCAGAGCACGGCCTGCTCGCCGAAGAGATCGGTCTCGGTCTCCTCGCGGATCGTGGTCTGGATGATCCCCGCGCGCCCGCCGCCGATCCCCTTGGCGTAGGCGAGCCCGATCTCGAGCGTGTTCCCCGACGGGTCGCGATCGACCGCGACCAGACACGGCACGCCGCCGCCCTTGGAGTACGCGTCGCGGACCAGATGGCCGGGGCCCTTGGGTGCCACCATGAACGTGTTCACGCCCTCGGGCGGCGCGATGCAGCCGAAGTGGAAGTTGAAGCCGTGCGCGACCGCGAGGTAGTTGCCCGCCTTCAGGTTCGGGCGGATGTCGGCCTCGTAGATCTGGGCCATCGTCTCGTCGGGAAGCGTCATCATGATCACGTCGCCCGCGGCCGCGGCGTCGGCGACCGAGAGCACGCGAAGCCCGGCGGCCTGGGCCTTCTTCGCGGTCGGGGAGCCGGGGCGCAGCCCGATCACGACCTCGACGCCGCTCTCCTTCAGGTTGAGCGAGTGCGCGTGCCCCTGACTGCCGTAGCCGAGTATCGCCACCGTCTTGCCCTCGAGCCGGGCGAGGTCCGCATCCTTGTCGTAGTACACGCGCATCGATCACTCCTTGGGAGGCCGAGATGTCTTTGCATTCCGCGGCCTTATCCGGGGTCCGGGGGTCGCGGCTAGGGTATGGGTTCGCCGCCGGGGTGTAAAGCCAAGCGCTTCGCCTCGGCCTCGGCACGGCGCAGATAGCGCAGCTCCACGAGCTCCGGAGCCACGCTTGCGCCCGCGGCCGCGAGCCGCAGGGCCAGCCGGCCGACACTCGCCGCGCGAAGGCGCCCGGATTCGGGCGGCAGGAACACGGCGCGTGCGCCGAGTCGCGCCTCGATCTCCGCGCGGTGCGGCGCGACGCCGCTTCCCAGAAGCGCGATCGGCTCGTCGGGTGGGAGGCGCGAGAGGAACTCCCCGACCGATCCGCACGAATCGGCGGCGAGCGCGCTGCCGTCCGAGCGGTACAGACCCGCGTAGACCTCCGCCCGTCGCGCGTCGAGAAGCGGCGCGATCAGGCCGACCGACGGGCCTTGGGTCGCCAGCGCCGCGAGCGTGGGCACCGGGATCAGGAGTCGATCGGTCCCGAACGCGAGTCCGAGCGCGGTCGCAAGACCGATGCGCAGTCCGGTGAACGATCCGGGCCCGATCGCGAGCGCGATCCGATCGACCGCGTCGAGCGAGACGCCGCGCGCGCCGAGCAGGCGCTCGAGACAGACCAGGAGTGACGCGGCGTGGCGCTCGCCCTCGTCCAGGAGCACCTCTCCGAGCAGATCCTCGCCTTCGCAGAGCGCGAGCGACCCGCACTCCGCGCTCGTCTCCAGCGCGAGCAGCACGACCGGCTAGCCCAGCGTCGAGAAGAACTTCACCACGCCAGACCAGTGTCGCGCGATGTCGTTCCAGAACGCGACGCCCATCAGCAGCAGGATCAGCGAGAGGCCGACGGTCTGCGCGACGTCGCGCGCGCGCTCCGGAAGCGGGCTGCCCTTGATGCTCTCGGCCGCGGCGAGCACGATCTGCCCGCCGTCGAGCACCGGAATCGGGAGCAGGTTCAGGATCGCGAGATTCACGCTGATCACGGCCATCAGCCAGACGAACTGCGACCACGAGGCCTGGTACGCGTCGGCCGCGATCTCGCCGATTCCGATCGGCCCGGACAAGCTGTTCATTCCAACGTTCCCGGTCACGAGCTGGACGATCCCGCCGACGATCATCACCAGGATCTCGCCCGTGCGCTGCACGCCGCGCGCGAGCGCGACCAGCGGATTGCGGACCACGTCGTCGCGGTACTCCGCGCCCTCGTCGGAGGGGCCGAGCGTCACGCCGATCCCCCAATGAGTCTCGGCCTCGCCGTTCACCATCATCGGCCGCTCGGTCGGCGTCGCTTCGAGCGCGATCTCGCGGAAGTCGCGCTGCAGGACGAGCGTCACAGGCGCGCCCCCGCTGCCCCAGATCAGGTCCTTCACGGCCTCGCTGCTGGTGGCGAGCTCTCCGTTCACGCGCAGCAGCACGTCGCCGGAGCGCAGGCCGGCCCGCTTGGCCGGGCTGGTCGGCTCGACCCCGGCGATCTTCACGCCCACCGCCGCAAGGCCGAGCGTCTCGAGGCCGGGCGCGCCCGGGAGCTCGCGGATCGTGGCGCGGATCGTCTCCGTCTCGCCGTCGAGCGGCCGTTCGAGCTCGAGCTCGAACGGCGGCGCGAGCGTCGGCAACACCCGCTCCAGGCTGTAGAGGTTCGCGATCGGCACGGAGTTCACCGCCGTGACCCGGTCCCCCGTGCGCACGCCGGCGAGCGCGGCCGGGCCCTGCGGATCGCGAACGCCGACGCGCGCGACCGGCGCGTGCCACGAGAGGCCGGGATCCTGGAATCCGCCGTCGGGAGCCGGCGCGCGCAGCAGCTCGACGCCGAGCTTCTGATCACCGCGCTCGATCTCGAGCGCGAGCGCCGCTTCGCCGGGCGCCCGGAGGCGGGTCTCCAGCTCGTCCCAGCGCCAGATCGCCTCGCCCGAAACCGCCGTGACACGGTCGCCCTCTCGCAGCCCGGCGCGCTCGGCCGCCGAGCCGGAGAGCACTCCGGCCACTCGTGATGTGATCGTCGGAACCCCGCCCATGAGCAGTGCCGCGACCAGGAACACCGGCAGGATCAGATTCATCACCGGCCCGGCGAGTGCGATCGCGATTCGCTGCCAGACCGGTCGCAGGTTGAACGCGCGGCCGGCGTCCTCCGCGGCGAGCTCCTCGCCAGGAACCTCGCCGAGCATCTTCACGAAGCCGCCGAGCGGCAGCGCCGCGACCACGTACTCGGTCTCGCCCACGCGCCGCGCGAAGAGCGACGGCCCGAAGCCGATCGAGAACTTCTCGACCTTCACACCGAGCCACTTCGCCACCGCGAAGTGGCCGAGCTCGTGGATGAAGATCAGCACTCCGAGCAGGAGCAGGAACGGAACCAGAACGTCGAAGATTCCCGGCAGGCTCAAGGCGAGCGCTCCTCGATCCACTGACGCGCCGCTCGGCGGGCCTGTTCATCGACGTCGCGGATCTCCTCGAGCGACCGACCCGGCCGCACCGCGACGCGTGCCATCACCTCTTCGGCGACCGACGCGATCCCCGTGAACTCGAGCTCGCCGGCGAGAAACGCGGCCACTGCGATCTCGTTGGCGGCGTTCAGCGTCGCGGGCGCGGTTCCGCCCGCCGCGAGCGCCTCGAAGGCCAGCCGCAGCGCAGGAAAGCGCCCCAGGTCGGGCGCTTCGAAGTGGAGCGCGCCGAGCGCCACCAGATCCAGCGGCGCCAGGTCGTCGAGGGGCAGGCGATCCGGCATTCCCAGAGTGTAGGAAATCGGGATGCGCATATCGGGCACGCCGAGCTGCGCGATCCAGCTGCCGTCGCTGTACTCGACCAGCGAGTGGACGATGCTCTCCGGGTGCACGAGCACCCCGATCCGCTCGGGCTCGAGGTCGAAGAGCCAGCGTGCCTCGATCACCTCGAAGCCCTTGTTCATCAGCGTCGCCGAGTCGATCGAGATCTTGGCGCCCATCTCCCAGTTCGGATGCGCGAGCGCCTGCGCAGGGCTCGCCTTCGCAAGCGCCTCGGCGTTCGCCTTGCGGAACGGCCCCCCCGATGCGGTGAGCCAGATCTTGCGCACCGCCGCGCCGCGCTGGCCCGCGAGGCACTGAGCGATCGCGACGTGCTCGGAGTCGAGCGGGAGCAGCTTCGCACCGCTCGCGCGCGCGGCGTCGAGCACGAGGGGGCCACCGGTGACGAGCACTTCCTTGTTCGCGAGCGCCACGTCGCGGCCGCATGCGAGTGCCGCGACGACGGGCTCGAGCCCGGCGCTGCCGACGAGCGCGCCGATCACGAGATCGGCCGCGTGCGTGGCGACCTCGCACAGGCCCTCGGCGCCCGACACGACGCGCGGGCCCGGCTCGCCGAGCGCCTCGCGCGCGAGCCGAGCGTCCTCCGCGCGGGCGACCGAGACGAGCTCCGGCCGGAACTGCTTGCACTGCTGGATCAACAGATCGACCGAGCGGCCGGCCGCGAGCGCGACGACGCGGAGCTTCTCGGGGAAGCGCGAGATCACTTCCAGCGTCTGCGTTCCGATCGAGCCCGTCGAGCCGAGCAGCGCGATCCGCTTCACGACACCGGCTCGCGCGCCTGCGCCCCCGTCCGTCCGAAGCGGCGCTCGCGCTGCTGGTAGGCGGCGAGCGCTTCGATGAGGTCGCTCTTGGTGAAGTCGGGCCAGAGCGTCTCGCTGGTCCACAGCTCGGTGTAGGCGAGCTGCCAGAGCAGGAAGTTCGAGACGCGGTGCTCGCCACCGGTGCGGATCAGCAGGTCGGGATCCGGCACTTCGGGCGCGTAGAGATGCGCCTGCAGGCACTTCTCGTCGATCGCCTCCGGCTCCAGATTGCCCGCCTCGACCTCGCGCGCGATGGCGCGCACGGCGTCGACGATCTCGGAGCGCCCGCTGTAGGAGAGCGCGAAGGTGAGCCGCATCTCGTCGTTGCCCTCGGTCCGGCGCACGATCTCGGCCAGCCGCTCCTGGATGCGCGCGTCCAGCATCTGCATCCGGCCGATCACCTCGACGCGGATGCCGTTGCTCACCAGGTAGTCGGTCTCGGCCACGATGTACCGGTCGAGCAGATCCATGATCGCCTCGACCTCTTCCGGCGGCCGCGCCCAGTTCTCGGTCGAGAATGCGTAGACGGTCAGGCGCTCGATCGCGAGCTCGTGTGCCGCGCGCACCACGCCGCGCACGGCCTCGGTGCCCTGCTTGTGGCCGAGGTTTCGCGGCAGTCCGCGGCTCTCCGCCCAGCGACCGTTCCCGTCGGGGATGATCGCGACGTGGCGCGGGATCTTGCTCGCATCGAGCCTTCGCACCCGATCTCCTCAGACCTTAAGCAGCTCGGCTTCCTTCGCGTCGACCGACTTGTCGATCTGCGCGATGAAATCGTCGGTGAGCTTCTGGATCCGGTCCTGCAGGTGGCGCGCGTCGTCCTCGCCCAGATCGCCGTCCTTCTGCAGGTCCTTCGCCATCGCGATCGCATCACGGCGCGCGTTGCGCACGCCGACCTTGTGATCCTCGCCGAGCTTCTTGACCTGCTTCACCAGGTCCTTGCGCCGCTCCTCAGTGAGCTCGGGGATCGGCACCCGCACGATCTTGCCGTCGGAGATCGGCGAGACGCCGAGGTTGGCCTTGTGGATCGCCTTCTCGATCTCGGGAATCGCGCTGCGGTCGAAGGGCTGCACGGTGATCAGCCGCGCCTCGGGGGCGTTCAGCTGCGCGAGCTTCTTCAGCGGGGTCGGCGTGCCGTAGTAGTCGACCGAGAGCCCCTCGAGCAGGGCGGGATTGGCGCGGCCGGTCCGGATCTTGGAGAGATCGTGGCCCAGACCGGAGAGGCTCTTCTGCATCTCCTGGCGCGCTTCGGAGAGGACCAGATCGCTGTTCTCGTCGGACATCCGCTTTCCCTCCCTCAGGCCGTGACGAGCGTGCCGATCGCCTCCCCGGAGACCACTCGCAGCATGTTGCCGGGCACGCTCATGTTGAACACCACGATCGGCAGCTTGTTGTCCTGGCACAGCGTGATCGCCGTGGAGTCCATGACGCCGAGGCTCTGGTGCAGGAACTCCCGGTAGGTCACACGGTCGAAGCGCCGGGCGTTCGGGAACTTCTCCGGATCGGAGTCGTAGACGCCGTCGACGCGCGTGCCCTTCAGCAGCACCTCTGCGCCCATCTCCATCGCGCGGAGCGCCGCGCCGGTGTCGGTGGTGAAGAACGGATTGCCCGTGCCGGCCGCGAAGATCACGACCCTGCCCTTCTCCATGTGGCGGATCGCGCGCCGGCGGATGTGCGGCTCGGCGACCTGCTTGATCTCGATCGCCGAGAGCACGCGCGTGTCGGCGCCGCACTTCTCCAGCGCGTCCTGGAGCGCGAGCGCGTTGATCACGCCGCCGAGCATGCCCATGTTGTCGGCGGCGACGCGGTTGATGCCCTGGGCCGAGGCGGTGATGCCGCGGATGATGTTGCCCCCGCCGCAGACCACGCCGAGCTCGACCCTGAGTCCCGAGAGCTCACAGATCTCGCGCGCGGTCTCGTGGATGGTCTTGGAATCGATCCCCCAGCCGCGCTCGCCCGCGAGGCTCTGGCCGGAGATCTTGAGCAGGACGCGCTTGTAGACCGGGGTCATTCCTCGCCGGCTTCCCCGAGCTGGAAGCGGCTGAAGCCGACGACCTTCGCGCCGACCTCTTGCGCCGCCTTGTTCACGGTCTTGTCGGGGTCCATCACCAGACCCTGCTCGAGCAGGACCACCTCTTTGAAGAACTTCGTGAGCCGCCCCTCGATCATCTTCTCGATGATGTTGGCGGGCTTGCCCTCGCTCGCGGCCTGCTTGGTGAGCACGCTCCGCTCCGCATCGACGACGGACTTGGGAAGCTCGTCGCGCGAGAGGCTCGCGGGGCTGGTGGCCGCGACGTGCATGCAGACGTTGTGCGCGAATGCGCGCACGTCGGGCTTGTCGGGATTCGTCGCCTCGATGGCGACCAGAGTCCCGATCTTGCCGCCGGCATGGACGTAGGCGGCGACGAAGCCGGTGGCAGGCGCCACCAGCCGTCCGATCCGGCGCACCATGATGTCCTCGCCGACCTTGGTCACCGCGCTGCTCACCGTGTCGCGAAGCGTCTCGCCCTTCACGGTCGCATCGAGCAGGGCATCGACGCTCGCGGGCGCCGCGTCGCAGATGGCATTCGCGAGCAGGTCGGCGAGCGCGCTGAAGTCGTCCGTCTTGGCGACGAAGTCCGTCTCGCAGTTCAGCTCGACCAGCGCTCCGCTGCGGCCGTCCTTGGAGACGAGTGCGTTCACCCGGCCCTCGGACCCGGCGCGACCGACGCGCTTGCTCGCCTTGGCGATCCCGCGCTCGCGAAGGATCTCGGCCGCGCGCGCGGAGTCCCCGTTCGCCTCGCCGAGGGCCTTCTTGCAGTCCATCATGCCCGCGCCCGTGCGCTCGCGGAGCTCTTTCACCTGTGCTGCCGAGATCTCGGCCAAGTCCTGTCTCCCCTTCCCTGGCTCAGCTCTCGAGCCGGACCTTCACGCGGCCGGCGGCTCCGTCGGCTCGACTTCGTTCTCGGTGACCGGCTCGACCGGCTCGTCCTCGGGCGCCGGCAGCGGCGAGTCCGTGAGACCGAGCGCGAAGTCGGCGGCGGCCTCGACCACCTCGCGCCGCCGCTCCTCGGCCATCCGCTCCATACGCGCGGGGCGCCGCGCCGGCTGCGTGATCTCGACCACGCGCTTGCCGTGCTTGGGCGCGGACTCCTCGGATTCGCGCGCCTCGGAGCGCTGGTCGACGATTCGCGCGTTGTGCAGCTCGCGACCCTGACGCGCGGCCTCGGCGACCTTCTCGCAGTAGAGCTGGATCGCGCGCAGCGCGTCGTCGTTGCCCGGGATCGTGAAGTCGACACCGTACGGGTCGCAGTTCGAGTCGACCACGGCGATCACGGGAATGCCGAGCCGTCGCGCCTCGAGGATCGCGATCGCCTCACGGCGCACGTCGATCACGAACACGGCGTCGGGAACGCGCTCCATCTCGGAGATGCCCTCGAAGGCCTTGTGGAGCTTCAGCTGCTCGCGCACGAGCCGCGAACGCTCCTTCTTCGAGAGGTCCGAGCTCGCCTCCTCGCGCCCGAGCAGCTCGTTCAGCTCCTTGTAGCGCTCGATGCCGCGCCGGATCGTGCGGAAGTTCGTGAGCATTCCGCCGAGCCAGCGCCGGTGCACGAACGGCATCCCGCAGGCGCGCGCCTGCTCGGCGATGATCTCCTGCGCCTGACGCTTGGTCGAGACGAACAGCACGGAGCCGCCGCTGGCGACGGTCTCGCGCACGAATTCGAGCGCATCGCGGAAGCGCGGCAGCGTGTGCTGCAGATCGATGATGTGGACGCCGTTTCGCTCGCCGTAGATGAAGGGCTTCATCGAGGGATGCCAACGGCGGGTCTGGTGGCCGAAGTGGACGCCGGCCTCGAGCAGGTCTCGCATGGAGACGAGGGTCGCAGTCATTGGACGCGGGTGCTCCGTTCTCGGGTTTTGCTTCCGCCCCTCGGCCCAATGCCGCCGCTCATCGTTCCGATGCTGCTAGGCGCAAACGGTCGGTACGACCCGGAGCGGACGGGGCGTGATGGATGGCTCGGTCGTATAGCAGAAGAGCCGCCCGCGCTCAACTTCAAGTTCTCGAAATCAAACGAAAATCAGCCGCGCCTTCCGCCCGGAGGAAGTCCCAGGGGGCGCAGGTGCTCGATCTCGTTGAAGGCGCGCAGCGAGAACGCGTAGGCATCCGCGATCGGGACCGTCACCAGCCGCGTGATCGCCGCCCAGTAGCTGGAGAAACGCACGAAGGCCCAGGAGACCGGCTCGACGTCGAGGAGCCGCGACAGGATCACCGAGATCGAGCCCTCGTGCGCCACGACCAAGAGCCGCCGGTCCTCCTGCGGCGGGCGCCAGAGCCGGAAGCCCGAGTTCGAGTGGATGCGCATGCCGTGGGAGGCCGAGAGCAGCGCCTCGACGCCGCCCGAGACGCGCTCGTAGAGGTGCCGGAAGGACTCTCCGCCGGGCGGCATCCCGTCCCACCACTGCTCCAGGTCGCGGGCGCGCGCGCGTGCGAAGAACTGCGCGACCTCTTCCGCCGTACGCCCTTCGAGCGTCGGCAGGCGCAGCTCGTCGAGCCAGGAGCAGCGCTCGAACTCGATGCCGAGGCGCTCGCCGACCGGAGCGGCGGTCTCGATCGCGCGGCCGAGCGTGCTGGTGTAGCCGGCGTCGAAACGCTCGCCGGCGAGCGCCTCCGCGAGCGCCTGTGCCTGCTCGCGGCCGTGCGTGCTGAGCAGCGGGTGATCCACCGCGAGCCCTCCGGGCTCCCAGTCCGGCTGCGCATGCCGGACCAGCACGACCTCGATCACGGGGGCGCGATCCGGTACTGGACCGCCGCGCGCTCCGCGGTCAGCGGCCGGACGTGCTCGGCGACCAGCCGCTGGTGCGCGGGGTGGTCCACGTAGGCGCGGAACGCCTCGGCGTCGTCGAAGTCGGCGACGATCGCGAAGTCGAAGTTCCCCGACACCAGCCCCGCGTCGGCCCCGAAACGGTAGGCGCGGATCTGCGGAACCTGTCCGGGGAGCGCCGCGAGCGCGCGTTCGAGCGAAGCGAGCTGCGCGGCGCTCGCCTCGGGCCGGAAGCGAAACAGCACCACGTGCCGGAAGATCCCCTCCGGTGCCGACACTAGGTCGTGTACTCCGCGTTCACGCGCACGTACTCGTAGGAGAAGTCGGTCGTGAGCATCCGCGCGCGGCCCGGTCCGCGTCCGACCGAGATCTCGATCGCGATCTCCTTCTGCTTCATCGCGCGCTCCGCGCGGCGCAGGCCCGCCTTGCCGCCGGCCGGCTCGCCGCCGCGAAGCATCTGCACGCCTCCGATCCGCACGTCGACGCTCGCCGGGCGCAAGCCCACGCCCGCGGCGCCGATCGCCTGCACGATCCGGCCCCAGTTCGGATCGCCGCCGAAGAGCGCCGTCTTCACGAGCGCCGAGTTCGCGACGCTTCGCGCGACGCGATCCGCGTCGCGCTCGCTCCGCGCGCCCGAGACCGAGACCGTCGCGAGCTTCGTCACGCCCTCGCCGTCGCGCGCCAGCCGGTGACAGAGCTCGGCGCAGATCTCGCGCAGCGCGCGCTCGAACTCCCGCGCTCGCCCCGACCCGACGCCGATCGGGCGATTTCCGGCCGCGCCGTTCGCGAGCACGAGCACCGTGTCGCTCGTGCTCGTCTCGCCGTCGATGGTGAGCGCGTTGAACGTCGGGGTCACTGCCTCGCCGAGCGCTGCGCGCAGGAACGCCGGCTCGACGGCGAGGTCCGTGACGACGTACGCGAGCATCGTCGCCATCTGCGGCATGATCATTCCCGCGCCCTTCGCGAGGCCGGCGAACGTGAAGCCGCGCGCGCGTCGCTCGACCAGCTTCGGCACCTTGTCGGTGGTCAGGATCGCGCTCGCAGCGCGTTCGAAGCCGCGCGGCGAGAGCTCCGTGGCCGCGCGCGGAATGCCCTCGCGCAGCTTCTCCATCGGCAGCGTCCGGCCGATCACACCGGTCGAGGCGACCTGGATCTCGCTCGCGCTCGCGCCGATCGCTCTCGCGAGCAGCCGCGTCATCTCCCGCGCGTCGGCCAGTCCGCGCGCGCCGTTGGCGACGTTCGAGACGCCGCTGTTCACGACCGCGCCGCGCGCGATCCCGTGGCGGATGTTGCGACGCGAGACCACGACCGGAGCGCCGGGAAAGCGGTTGGTCGTGAAGACTGCGGCCGCCGCGGCGGGCCGGTCCGAGACGATCAGCGCGAGATCCGCCTTGCCGCTGGGCTTGATCCCGCAGGCGATCCCCGCGGCGAGAAAGCCCGGAACTTCGACCGCCACGCTAGCCCGCCACCCCGTGACACTTCTTGAACTTCTTGCCCGAGCCGCACGGGCACGGGTCGTTCCGGCCCACCTTCGGCCCCTCGCGCGTCACCGTGCCGGTCGGCGCCGCGGGCGCCTCCGACGGGGAGCCCGCGTGAACCTCCTGCAGCCGGCGCGTCTGCGCGGTGCGGCGCGCCTCTTCGGCGGCGCGAAGCTCGACGATCCGCTCGGGCGAAGGCTCCTCGATCGCGACCCGGAACAGCTGCTCGGTCGCGCGCGCGCCGATCCGATCGAACATCGCTCGGAAGAGCTCGAAGCCCTCCGTCTGGTACACGCGCTTGGGATCCTTTCCCGCGTAGCCCTGCAGGCCGACGCCCTCCTTCAGGTGGTCCATCGTGAGCAGGTGGTCCTTCCAGCTCTGGTCGAGCGTCTGCAGCAGGATTCCTCGCGCGATGCCGTCGAAGCTCGGGGGCCGGAAATCGGCGTACTTGCGCTGGATCTCCGCGAACATCCCGACCTTCTCGTCGAGCTTCGCCTCGACCCGTTGGAGCAGGAGCTCGAGCGCGCGTTCGCGGTTCCCGCCGCCTTGCAGCTCGGCGGCCCCCGGGTCGACCGCGATCGCGAACTGCGCCTGTACCTCGCGCACGAACCCCTCCGCGTCGGGCTCGGACTTGGGTGGGAACGTGGCCGCGACGATCTGCGCGGCGAGCTCGCTCGAAAGCTCCTGGTACTGCGCGCGCATGTCCTGGCTGGCGAGGATCGTGTTTCGCCACTGGTAGATGCTCGAGCGCTGCTTGTTCATCACGTCGTCGTACTCGAGCAGGTGCTTGCGGGTGTCGAAGTTGCGAACCTCGACCTTGCGCTGCGCGCGCTCGATCGCGCCGGAGAGCATGCGCGCCTCGATCGCCTCGCCTTCCTCCATGCCCAGACGCTTCATCAGCCCCGCGATCCGGTCCGCGCCGAAGATCCGCAGCAGGTCGTCCTCGAGCGAGAGAAAGAAGCGGGAAGAGCCCGGATCGCCCTGGCGTCCGGAGCGACCGCGAAGCTGGTTGTCGATGCGCCGCGACTCGTGCCGCTCGGTGCCGAGCACGTGCAGACCGCCCGCGGCGAGCACCTTCTCGCGCTCCTCGCGACAGGCGCGGTCGAGCTTCTCGAACTCGTCCTTGTTCTCGGGCGCGTCCGGGTCGAGCCCGCGCGCGCGCATCATCATGGCGGGATTGCCGCCGAGCACGATGTCGGTGCCTCGGCCGGCCATGTTGGTCGAGATCGTGACCGCGCCCAGGCGTCCCGCCTGCGCCACGATCTCGGCCTCGCGCTGGTGCTGCTTGGCGTTCAGAACGTTGTGGCGGATGCCGCGATTCTTGAGCTTCGCGGAGACCAGCTCGCTGGTCTCGATCGCGATCGTGCCGACCAGCACCGGCTGGCCGCGCCCGTGGCAGGCCTCGATGTCGTCGATCACGGCCTTCCACTTCTCGGCCTTCGTGCGGTAGACGACGTCCTCGTGGTCCTTGCGCACCATCGGCCGGTGCGTGGGAACGACGACCACGTCGAGCTTGTAGATGCTCGCGAACTCCTGCGCCTCGGTGTCGGCGGTTCCCGTCATTCCCGCGAGCTTTCCGTACATGCGGAAGTAGTTCTGGAAGGTGATCGAGGCGTAGGTCTGGCTCTCGTTCTGGACCTTGACCTTCTCCTTGGCCTCGACCGCCTGGTGCAGGCCGTCGCTCCAGCGGCGGCCCTCCATCAGCCGACCGGTGAACTCGTCGACGATCAGGACCTGGTCGTCCTTCACCACGTAATCGACGTCGAGCTTGTAGACGATGTGCGCGCGCAGCGCGTTCTGGACGACGTGCAGCGTCTCCATGTGATTGGGCGCATAGAGGTTGTCGATGCCGAGCAGGTGCTCGGCCGCGACCACGCCCTCCTCGGTCAGCTGCACCGAACGCGCCTTCTCGTCGAGCGTGTAATGCTCCTTGTTCTCGATCAGGCGCGGGATGATCCGATCGACGCGGCGGAACTTTTCGGGGTCGTCGTCGACCGGACCCGAGATGATCAGCGGCGTGCGGGCCTCGTCGATCAGGATCGAATCGACCTCGTCCACGATCGCGTAGTTGTGGGCGCGCTGGACGAAGAGCTCCAGCGCCGGCTTCATGTTGTCGCGCAGGTAGTCGAAGCCGAACTCGTTGTTCTGCCCGTAGGTGATGTCGGCGGCGTAGGACTCGCGCCGCTCCGCGTCCGACATGCCGTGGACGATGCAGCCCACCGAAAGGCCGAGCGAGCGATGCACCGCGCCCATCCACTCCGCGTCGCGCCGCGCGAGGTAGTCGTTCACGGTCACGACGTGCACGCCCTTGGCGCCGAGGGCATTCAGGAACGACGGCAGCGTGGCGACCAGCGTCTTGCCCTCGCCGGTCTTCATCTCGGCGATCTTGCCCTGGTGCAGCACCATGCCGCCGATCAGCTGCACGTCGTAGTGGCGCTGGCCCAGCGTGCGCTTGGCGGCCTCTCGCACCAGCGCGAACGCCTCGGGCATCACGGAATCGAGCGGCTCGCCCTTGGCTACGCGTTCGCGCAGCTCGGTCGCTCGCCAGCGCAGCTGGTCCGGCGGGAGCGGCGAGTATCTCGCCTCGAGCTCGTTGATGCGCGCGACGGCGGGCCGCAGCGACTTGATCAGCCGTTCATTGGCAGAGCCGAAGATCCGCGTGACGAGCGAGCGAATGGAGGTCTCCCGGGGCGGGCCGGAGTATACGGAAGGGCCTGTCCCCGGGCCAGAATCAGTCGAGGATGTAGTTGCGCGGATTCACCGTCTTGCCGTTCACCAGAACCGCGTAGTGCACGTGGGGACCGGTGCTGCGTCCGGTCGAGCCCATGAGCCCGATCTGCTGGCCGCGCTTCACGCTCTCGCCCGCTTTCACGCACAGCTCCTGCATGTGGCCGTAGACGGCCTCGATGCCGTAGCCGTGGCGCAGCTTGACGGCGATTCCGAGCGAGCGTTTCGACGTCGCGTAGATCACTTCGCCGTCGGCGGAAGCGTAGATCGGCGTGCCCGTTCGTCCGGCGATGTCGATGCCCGGGTGGAACTCTCGCCCGCCCGTGTAGGGCGAGGTGCGGTAGCCGAACGGGGACGTGACCCAGCCCCGCGCCGGCGCGATCGACGGCGTGTGGACCAGACGCACGGCCTGGTCCCCGAGGTGCGCGATCAGGGACTCCAGGCTCTGCTCCTGCGCGTCCGCGGCGTCCGCCAGCGTCTCCAGCCCCTCGCGGATGATCTCGTGACTCTTCGCGCGCGAGAGCCACGACACCTCGTCCGCGTCCAGGAGCTGTCCGTCCGTGCCGCCGATCCCGGGAAGCGGCAGCGGATCGGCCGGATCCAGATTCGTGATCACGCGAAGCTTGCGCTCGAAGCCGTCGATCTTCTCCAGCCGCGAGGAGATCGTCTCCATCTTCTCTGCGTAGGCGAGCAGCTCCTGACGCTGCTCGCCCGTCTCGCGGCGCAGCCGCTCCAGCTCCGAGAGACTCACGCGCACCCTCACGTAGTCGACCGAGAGCGCGAGCAGCGCGACGGCGGCCGCGGCAACCGCGAGGCCCGCGCGCTTCAGCCAGATTCGGGGCACGTGGAAGCGGCGGATCGAGCCGGCCGTCCCGGGCACGATCATCAGCGTGACGACGTCGTCGCTGCGGGGGGATTCCGGGCTAGCCTGGATTTCTCACCACTCAAACGAGCACAGGCCGGCTGACTTCTGTTAACCGTTGAGTTGCAAGACAAAACGGGCCAACAGAAAGGGTC
>VGRW01000055.1 GCA_016875225.1 Deltaproteobacteria bacterium | reverse complement strand
GGCGCAACGAGGGCGAGCGCCTGGTCCGCTGCCTGGAATCGCTTCGCCGCGCCGGGGCGCCGATCGTGTACGTGGACAGTGGCTCGACGGACGGGAGCGTGGCGGCGGCGAGCGCGGCCGGCGCGGACGTCGTCCCGCTCGACACCTCGATCCCGTTCACCGCGGCGCGCGCGCGCAACGCCGGGCTCGCTCGCCTGCTCGAGCGATTCCCCGAGCTCCGCTACGTGCAGTTCGTCGACGGCGACTGCGAGGTTCGCGGCGGCTGGCTCGAGGTCGCAGCGCGCTTTCTCGACGAGAACACAGGCGTCGCGGTCGTCTGCGGCCGTCGCCGCGAGCGCAGCCCGGACTCGAGCCCGTACAACCGGATCATCGACGTGGAATGGGACACGCCGATCGGCGAGGCGCGAAGCTGCGGGGGCGACGCGATGTTCCGCGCGGCCGTTCTGCGCGAGCTCGGCGGGTTCGATTCCGGCCTGATCGCCGGCGAGGAGCCGGAGCTCTGCTTCCGGATCCGCCGCGCCGGCCATCGCGTCGTACGGCTCGACCGCGAGATGACGCTGCACGACGCGGCGATGCAGCGCTTCTCGCAGTTCTGGCGCCGCAGCGAGCGCTCCGGCCACGCCTACGCCGAGCTCGCCTCGCTGCACGGCCGCGAGCCGGAGCGTCTGGCGGTGCGGGCCCTCGCGTCGATCGTCGCCTGGTCGACCGGCCCCGCACTGCTCGCGATCGCTCTGCTCGCGGGCGGGGCCGGCTGGGCCGCGCTCACACCGGCCATCGCGTACGCCGCACCCTTCCTGCGCGCGCGCGCCGCGACGCGCGCGCGAGGCTACGACGGGGCGACGGCATCGCTCTACGCCGGCGCCTGCGTGATCGGGAAGTTCGCGGAGTTCTGTGGCGTGATCCGGTTCGGTCTGGACCGATTCGTGTACGGTCGCCGCTCCGGCTTGATAGAGTACAAGTCAGTCGCCTGATCCCGCTCCGGTGGGCTATCGCCCGGCCGCCTCACCTGCCGATGAGAGAAGCGGCACTCGCGAGCGGCCCGGCGCGTCTGACCCAGGACGGACATGAAAGTCGCATACCTTTCGAACCAGTATCCGCTCACCACTCACACGTTCATCCGCCGCGAGATCGCCGGGCTGGAGAGTGCGGGCGTCCACGTGCTGCGCCTCTCGATCCGCCCCACGCGCGAGCCGCTGCCGGAGCCGGCCGACCGGCGCGAGCTCGAGATCACGCATGCGCTGCTGGGCCGCGGTCTGACGGGGCTGCTCGTCGATGCCATCGCCGTGCTTCTCGCGCGGCCCCGCGCGTTCTTCTCCGCGCTGCGCCAGACCTGGCGCTGGGGCGCGGGGTCGCACCGTGGCCTGCTGCGGCACTTCGGCTACTTCGCCGAGGCCTGCGCGCTGTGGCGGATCCTGCGCCGGGAGGGCGTCTCGCACGTGCATGCGCACTTCGGCACGAACGCCACGACCGTCGCGATGATCGCCGCGGTGTTCGGGGGTCTCACGTTCAGCTTCACCGTTCACGGGCCGCTCGAGTTCGACAGCCCGCAGGGGATCAGCCTGGGCGAGAAGGTGGAGCGCGCGAGCTTCGTCGCCGCCATCACGGATTTCGCGCGTAGCCAGACCTGTCGCTGGTCGCACCCCGAACACTGGAAGAAGATCCACGTCGTGCGCTGCGGCGTGGACGAGCAGTTCCTCGAGCAGCCGGTCGCGGCGCCGCCGGAGGCGAAGCGCATGGTCTGCGTGGGCCGGCTCGGCCGCTCGAAGGGACACGCGATCCTGATCGAGGCGTGCGCTCGGCTCGTGGCGGAGGGACGCCGCTTCGAGGTGCGGCTGGTCGGCGACGGCGAGCTGCGCGGGCTCTTCGAGGCGATGGTCCGAGAGCGCGAGCTCGAGGAAACCGTCTCGTTCCTGGGCTGGAAGTCGGGCTCGGAGGTCCGCGACGAGCTGCTCGACTCGCGCGGGCTGGTGCTGCCGAGCTTCGGCGAGGGGCTGCCGGTGGTGATCATGGAGGCGTTCGCGCTCGCGCGTCCCGCGATCGCGACGCAGATCGCGGGAATTCCCGAGCTCGTCGTGACCGGCGAGACCGGCTGGCTGGTCACGTCGGGAAGCGTCGACGCGCTGGTCGCCGCGCTGCGCGAGGCGCTCGAACTTCCCGTCTCCAGGCTGCTGGAGCTGGGCCGCGCGGGGCGCGAGAGAGTCCGGGTCGCGCACGACGCTCGGCGCGAGGCCGAGAAGCTGGCGAAGCTCTTTGCGTCCCTGCGGTCGGGCGTCGAAGGCTGAGGCGCACGGGACTCGGACGATGTACGAACGAATCGCCAGGAGCTACGTCGATCTGCTCCAACGAGCGCGCGGCTGGGACTACCGCCCGATGCTCGAGACGTTGGAGCGGCTCGACGCGGCTCCGCCCGAGGCCATCGAGGAGTACCGGCGCACGCGCCTGCGCGAGCTGCTGGAGCACTGCGGCCGCAACGTGCCGTTCTGGCGCCGCGAGTTCGCGCGAATCGGCTTCGACCCGACGCGGTTGCGGGACGTATCGGATCTCGCGCCGCTGCCGATCGTGAACAAGCGCGTGCTGCGCGCATCCTACGGCGACTTTCTCGACGAGCGCGGTGCGGGCGCGTGGGACGACTGGGTCACCAGCGGCGCGACCGGCGAACCGTTCGCGTTCCGGCTCGATCGGCAGTCGATCGCGGCGAACACCTTCGCCGCCCTCGCGCGCGGCCGGCGCTGGTGGGGCTTCGACTACGGCGAGCGCGAGGCGATGATCTGGAGCGGAGTGCGGGATGTGACGGGAGCGCTCCAGGGCTCGATCGTGGCGCTGCGGCGCCGCGTCTCGTGGCGGATCAAGAACATCGTGCTGATCGACATCTACTCGCTCGGCGACGAGGCGATCGCGCGCGCCTACCGGCGCCTGCTCCGCTTCCAGCCGCGCCTGATCCGCGCGATCTCGTCGGGGCTGTTCCGCTTCTGCGAGGGGCTCGAGAGGCAGGGGCTCGACGGCACGAGACTCGGCGTGCGGGGCGCGATCTTCACCGGAGAAGGAATGACGCCCGTGCAGCGGCGGCTGATCGAGCGCGTGCTCGGCTGTCCGACGATCTGCGAGTACGGGTGCTGCGAGCTGGGCGTGATCGCGTTCGAATGCCCGAGCCGCGGTCTGCACCTCGCGCACGAGAACATGGTCTTCGAGTTCCTGCGCGACGGACGGCCGGCGCTTCCGGGCGAGACCGCAAGCCTGCTGGTCACCAATCTGAACTCGCTCGTCTCGCCGCTTGTGCGATACGAGCTCGGCGACCTGGTCGTGCCGTCGGCGAAGCGCTGCGACTGCGGGCGCCCCTCCCCGCTGCTCGAATCCGTGAGCGGACGCGCGCACGACACGATTCGCTCACCGGGCGGAAGCGTGATCCACGCGCTGTTCTTCACCCACCTCTTCGACGAGCTGCCGCAGGTGCACCAGTTCCGTGTGGTGCAGACGAGGATCGATCGGCTGCGCGTCGAGCTCCGCTCCGATCGGACGATCGAGGTCTCGGTGCGCGAACGCCTCGAGCGATCGGTTCGGAGCGCGATGGGGGAGGGCGTCGAGATCGAGGTCGTGCAGGTCGACGCGCTTCCCGTGTCACCGAACGGGAAGACGCCGTGGATCGTCTCGGAGATCCAGGCGTGACCGGGCGTCAAGCCGCGATCGCGCATCCGCCGATGAGAGCCTAGACTCGAACTCGATCGCCTCGCGGCGATCGGGATGGAAGGGAAGTCGCGTGACGAGAAAGTCCATCTACGAGATCGGCGAGGTGCCCCGGTTGGGCGTGGTTCCCGAACGGATGTACGCGGCGCTGATCCGCCGCGAGCGCTTCGGGCCGCCGAGCAAAGCCTTCGTGATCGAAGAGGTGCCGGTTCCCCAGATCAAGGAGAACCAAGTTCTCGTGCACATGATGGCCTGCGGGGTGAACTACAACAACATCTGGGCCGCGACCGGGCGGCCGATCGACGTGATCGCGATGCGGCAGAAACGCGGCGAGCCCGAGGACTTCCACATCGGCGGCTCCGAGGGCTCCGGCATGGTCTGGGCGGTGGGAAGCCGCGTGAAGGGGCTGCGCGTCGGCGACCCGGTGGTGATCTCGTCGTGCCGCTGGGACGAGAGCGCGCAGGACATCCGTGAAGGCGCGGATCCGATCACGTCGTCGACGACGAGCGTCTGGGGCTACGAGGACAACTGGGGTGGCTTCGCGCAGTTCTCGGCGGTCGAGGAGTTCATGTGCTTCCCGAAGCCCGAGCGGCTCACCTGGGAACAAGCTTCCTGTTACATGGTCTCGGGCGCGACCGCCTGGCGCCAGCTCACTCACTGGCACCCGAACGTGGTGCGGCCGGGTGACCCGGTGCTGATCTGGGGCGGCGCGGGCGGACTCGGGTCAATGGCGATCCAGGTCGCGCGCGAGCGCGGCGGCATTCCGATCGCGGTCGTCTCGGACCCGAGCAAGGTCGAGTTCTGCACGAGCCTTGGCGCGAAGGGCGTGATCAACCGGAAGGAATTCGACCACTGGGGCCGATTGCCCGACTTCGACGACACCGCCGCCTACGCGAAGTGGAACCAGGGCGTGCGCGCGTTCGGCAAGAAGTTCTGGGAGGTGCTCGGCGAGCGGCGCAGCCCGAAGATCGTCTTCGAGCACTCGGGCAAGGCGACGCTGCCGACGTCGATGTTCATGTGCGACAACGGCGGAATGGTCGTGATCTGCGGCGGCACCTCCGGCTACAACGGAGACATCGACCTGCGCTTCCTCTGGATGCGCTCGAAGCGCCTGCAGGGATCGCACTTCGCGAGCACGCGCGAGTGCTCCGAGCTGAACCGAATGGTGGACGCGGGCCGGATCGCCCCGTGCCTCTCGCACTGCGCGGAGTTCGAGCAGATCGCGCAGGTCCATCAGGTCATGTACGAGAACCGGCACCCGCCGGGGAACATGGCGGTGCTGGTGAACGCGCCGGCGCAGGGGCTGCGCACGCTGCCGCGCTGATGCGAGCGCGGCTCGCGGCGCTCCTGCTGGCTGCGCTCGCCGCGGGGGTGCTTCTCGAGCTCGGTGCCCGGCTCCTGGTTCCGGTTCGCGAGATCGGCCCCTCGTTCAGCGTCTACGATCCGGTCCTCGGCGCGCGCCACAAGCGCAACCTCTCGGCCTCGCGCTGGACGCCAGAATTCACGATGCGGATCACGACCAACTCGCTGGGCCAACGCGGGCCCGAGCCGACGCCCGCCGAGCGCGACGCGAAGCTGCGCGTCCTGTTCGTCGGCGACTCGTTCAGCGAGGGCTACGGCGTCGACGACGGCGAGGAGTTCCCGCGGCGGGTCGCGTCGCGCCTCGCGGCGGAGGGCCGGAGCGTGCGGGTCCTGAACGAGGGCGTGGGCAACACCGGAACGGGTCGGGCCGTCCGGCTGCTTCGGGACTACCCGAGCGGGCCGGAGGGCGCGACCGTGCTCGTGTACCAGTCGAGCTCCAACGACTTCGCCGACGATCACCGCGACGGCTTCTTCCGTCTCGATCCGGACGGGCGTCTGGTCGAGGCGCCGCTGCCGGTGCCGCGGTCGTTCCTGCGCCGGATGCAGCCGGTGATCGATCGGATCCCCGGGCTCACGTACTCGCACGCGTTCGCCGCGCTTCTGCAGCTCGCGCGCTCGCGCGGGCGCGCGGCCGACGCCGCCCCGACGGCGGTGGCAGACGCGAACGACGCGCAGCGCGAGCGGCTCACGCTGCGGCTGCTGGCCGAGCTGATCGCGGGCGCGCGCGCCCGGGGCTGGCCGGTCATCGTGCTCACGTCGGACGCGGAGGCCGACATCGCGTCCCGGATCGAGTCGGTCGCGCTCGCGGAGTCGGCCGCGTTCGTGCGCATGCCCGCGAAGTCCGAGCGGCCGGATCTGTACTACCGCGTCGACGGGCACTGGAACCGGGACGGCCACGTCGAAGCCGCCGAGCGCCTGCGCGGGCCGCTCGACCGCGCGCTACTCGCCGCGATCGACCGGTAGCAGCGGCCCGATCTTCGCGAACGAGAGGGTGTAGCGCAGGAAGTCGCGCAGCAGCCGCGGGGGCTGCGCGTACTCGCGTCGGAGCAGCCGGGCCTTCGCCCGGCCGATCAAGTGACCCGCGATCCAGGCGAGGTTCGCGAGCCAGAGCACCGCGCGCCCGTGGTTCTTGAACCAGTAGTAGCGCCGGCCGCGGAACCAGTGCGGCGTGCGCGGCTTCGCGAAGTCCTTCCAGCCGGTCGACGCCGCGCCGACGTGCTCGACCCGGCTCGCGGGGAGATACCAGGTCTGGAAGCCGCGCTCGTGCGCGCGGCGGCAGAAGTCGGTCTCCTCGTAGTACAGGAAGTACCGCTCGTCGAAGAGACCGACCGCGTCGAAGACCGGGCGGCGGATCATCATGCTCGCGCCCGCCAGCCAGTCCACGCGCGTGTCGCGCTCGGGGATCGGCATCGCGACCATGTGCGGGTCGAGCAGCCGCGCGAAACCGGGGATGCCGCGGATCGGAGAGACGAGCTCGGAGATCAGGTTGTGGAAGCGGAACGCAGTTTCGTGTAGCGCTCCGTCGCTGCCGAGGATCTGGCTGCCGGCGATGCCGGCTTCCGGGTGGGACTCGAGGAAGTCGAGAAGCGTGCGGATCGAGCCGGGCAGCGGCTCCGCGTCGGAGTTCAGCAGGTAGAAGTACTCGGCCGGATCATTCGACGCGAGCGACGGGCGCACGCCCTGGTTCACGCCATAGGAGAAGCCGCCGTTGCACGGCGACTTCGACAGCCTCACGCGCTTGCACCAGCCGCGCGCGGCGATCTCGTCTTCGAACCGCTCGTACGAGCCGTCGCGCGAGTCGTTCTCGACCAGCGCGATCGCGCTCTCGGGGATTGCGTCGAGCTCGCGAAGCGCCGACTCCACCGCGCGGAGCGTGAGCTCGGGCGTGCGGTAGTTGATCACGACGACCAGCAGCTTCATTCGCGGACGTCCCCGGCCGCGAGCGCGAGACCCGAGAGCACCCAGGGTCCGTCGAGGCTGAACGAGCCCGGAAGCACGCGGGCGAAGCCGGGCACACGCGCGCGGAAGATCCCGCGCGCCGCATCCAGCTCGAGCCCCACGTCGTGGAAGCCGAGCCGCGCGCGCGTCAGCGGGAACTGCGCCTTGTAGACCGCCTCCTTCGCGCTGAAGAAGACCGCGGCCAGATCGAGCTGCTGCGCGGCCGGCTGGGCGCGAAGCCACTGCTCCTCGTCGGGCCGCAGCACGCGACGCCAGAGCTCCGGGCGCACGCCGTCGGCCTCCTCGACGTCGACTCCGAGCCCCACGAGCGCCCCGCGCGGCGAGACCGCCACCACGCAGAGTCCGTGGGAGTGCGAGATCGACCCGACCAGGCCCTCGGGCCAGATCGGCGCCCGGTCCGCGTCGGCGAGAAGCGCGAAGTCGGGTGCGCCCAGACGCGCCAGAAGCTGGTGCGCGAGCCGCCGACCGGTCGCGAACTCGTGCTGCCGCTTGGGCACGGCGCGAGCGATGCAGGCGTGTTCCTCGGGGTGCAGTCCGTCGAGCGTGGCTTGCACCGGGCCCGAGAGCACGGAGACGCCGCGCGGGAACAGCGGGCGCGGATCCGGCGCGGCCTTCGTCGCCGCGGCCTGCAGCTCCGCGTTCAGGACGGGCATGGGCCCGACTTCGAGAGCAACGCCTCGTCGAGGCACGCGCGGAGCGTCGCGGCGAGGCTTCGCACGTGCGGCTCGAGCACCATCGCATCGTGGTCGCCCGAGACCTCGTGCACCTCGATCCCGCCCAGGACGTGCGGGCCGAAGCGGTTCTCGTGGTTCGCGATCTGGCCGCGGTTGTGCGGATTCATCACCAGGTCGCCACCGAGCGAGAACCAGTCGTCGTGCTTCGGGCGGAACAGCTGGGCCCGGCCCGGATACACCGGCGTGCGGTAGTGCGCGAGCGCGTCCAGGAACGCCTTCTCGATCTCGGCGGAGCGGAACTCCGCGGGCGAGAGATCGCGCACCGGCGCCTCGCGCCGCGCGGCGCGCTTCTCGAGTTCCCAGCGCACGCGCTTGCGCAGCCAGGCGAGCGGATAGCCCAGGCCCTCGCGCGCCATGTGCTGGGCGTGGATGCGCAGCTTCGCCAGCGCGTCGAGCTCGATCGTCTCGGCCGGCAGGCTGTCGAGCAGCACGAGGATTCCGACCTCCTGCTCCTGCGAGAGAAGCTGCATCGCCATCTCGAACGCGGTGAGTCCGCCGCCCGAGAATCCGCCCAGGTAGTACGGGCCCTCCGGCTGCACCGCGCGCACCTCTTCCAGGTAGTCGCGCGCCATGTCCGGGAAGCGGCGGTGCGGCTCGTCGTCGCCGAGCAGCCCCTTCGCCTGGATCGCGTACACGGTCTGGTCGGCGCCGAGGTGCTGCGCGACGTGCCGCAGGTTCAGCACGTTTCCGAACATCCCAGCGACCAGGAAGAACGGCGGGCGCTCGGCCGCGCCGATCTGCAGCGGCACGAGCAGGCGGAAGCGGCGCTCCTTCTTGCGCGCCTCCGGCTGCGCGCTGCCGAGCTCGATGCCAAGGTCCTCGCGCACGAGCTGTGCGCACTTCTCGATGCTCGGCGCCTCGAAGAGCACCGAGATCGGATACTCCAGATCCCAGGTCTTCTTGATCTTCGCGAACAGCCGCACCGCGATCAGCGAGTGACCGCCCAGCTCGAAGAAGTCGTCGGCGATGCCGACCTCGGTCACGCCGAGAAGCTCCTGCCAGAATCCCGCGAGCGTGCGCTCGATCTCGTCGCGCGGCGCGACGTAGCTGGTCTCGAGCTCTGGCCGCGCGAAGCCGGTCGACGGCGTCTCGGCGGCCTTCGGCGCCGAGCGCATTCGCGCGACCAGCTCGGGAAGATCGAGCGGCGAGACGAAGACGTGCGGCCGCTTCGGGCCGGCGAGCAGTCGATCGAGCGCCTCCATGCCCTCGTGCGGCCGGATGCCGAGCTCGTAGCTGCGGCGGAACAGCCGCTCGGCTTCGGTCCGGTGCGTGGACTCCGCGTGCGCCTCGGCGCCGCGCGCGGAGTGCGACGGCTTGCGCGCAGACGCTGCGCGCGTGAGCACCGCGTCCGCCGCGAGCTTGCGGATCGCGAAGCCCTCGACCAGAGCGATCACCCGGCCGCTCTCGTCGGCGATCACGACGTCGAAGACCGCGACCTCCCTGCCGACCTGGTTCGGCTGCGCGCTGCGCACCCAGCTCACGATGCGCGCGGGCATCGGGGCGAAGACGCGCACGCGCTCGTACGACATCGGCGCGTAGAACTCCGCTCCGGTGTAGCCCTCGATCAGCGGGGTCGCGAAGCCGGTCGCCAGGTCGAGCAGGGCGGGGTGCAGCGCGTAGCGGCCGAGGTCGGCCCCGAACTCGCCGGGAAGCTCGAGCTCCGCCAGCGCTTCGCCTGCGCCGAAGCACATCTTCCGGAGCACGTTCCAGCGCGGCCCGAAGCGCAGGTGGCGCGCGTGCAGCGTGTCGAGCGACCGCCCCGAAGTCGCGATCTGCGGCGCGCCCATTCGCGCCGCGATCTCGTCGAGGCGAAGCGGAGCGGGCACAAGCTCCTTGCAGGCGCCGACTTCGGCCTGCGCGTGGAGCTGCCACTCCGTGCCGCCGGCCGCGCGGCTCTCGATCTCGAGCTCCCAGTCCGCGCTCGCGCGGCGCAGCGTCGTGTGCAGCTCGACGTCCTGGGCCGCGTTCACCACGCAGGGGGCGACGAAGAAGACGCGACGCAGCTCGATCGCGGCCGCGTCTGCGAGCTCCGCGAACGCTCCGCGCGCGATCTCGAGGTAGCCGGTGCCGGGGATCAGCGCGTCGCCGGTGCGGCTGCGGTGGTCGTCGAGGAGCCAGTGCTCGGTTCCCTTGAACGTGGTCTGGAACGAGACGCGGTCGGCGGCGTCGCCGATGCGCCGTCCCAAAAGCGGGTGCGCGGCCGGGCGGCCGCCCGACGCCCCGCCCCCGAGGCGCTCGTAGGTCGCGACCGCCAGGCCCGCGTCGCGCCACACGCTCCAGCCGATCGCGAGCGTGCGCGGTCGCGCGCGCTGCGCGCGGCTCTCCGCGAACGCGTCGACGAAGGCGCTGGCCGCGGCGTAGTCGATCTGGCCGGCGGCGCCCAGCGCGCTCGAGTTCGACGAGAACAGGGCGAAGAGCTCCACGTCCGGCAGCAGCTCGTCCAGCACGCGCGTGCCGAGGACCTTCGGGCTGAAGACCGCCTCGATCGACGCCTGGGTCTTGGTCTGGATCGGCGCGTCGTCGATCGCGCCCGCGGCGTGGAAGACGCCGTGGATCGCGCCGAAGCGCTCGCGCGCCTGCGCCACGATCTCGCGCATGCGCACGATGTCGGCGACGTCGCCGCTCTCGATCGACAGCTCGCTTCCCAGCGCCTCGATCTCGAGCAGCTTGCGAAGCGTCCGACTGGTCGGATCGGTCGAGCCGTGACTCGCAAGCCAGCTCGGCCACTCGGCGCGAAGGGGAAGCCGCGACCGGCCGACGAGCACGAGCCTGGCCTTCGCGCTCCGCGCCAGGTGCTCCGCGAGCACCAGCCCGAGGCCGCCGAGCCCGCCGGTGATCAGGTAGGTCCCGCGCTCTCTGAGCGGCGGGGCGCCCGCCGCGCTCGCGGGCGAATGGACCGGCTCGATCCGCTGCACGAAGCGCTGGCCGTTCCGGTACGCGACGCGCTGGTCGGCGCGAGCCGGGGAGATGTCGGACGCGAGCCGTGCGACGAGATCGCCTCCCAGGTCGAGCGCTGCGCGCTTGCGCAGCCGGCCGCCAGCGACGGGCGCCGCGATGTCGATGCTCTGCAGCGTGAGCGCGGGGAGCTCCTGCGGGATCACGCCGACCGGCCCGAGCACGGTCGCCTTCTCCGGGTAGCGCAGCGTCTCGTCGCCCACTCGCTGCATTCCGTTCGAGACCACTGCGACGTGCATCGGCTGCTTCACGTCCTCGCCGCCGAGCGCCTGCGCCAGGTAGAGCAGGCTGTAGAAGCCGCGCTCCTGGTTGCGGTTGAAGAAGTTGGAGCCGGGCCGGGCGGACTCGTCGGCGGTGACGAGCCAGAGGTGCGCGATCCGATCCGGCAGCCGGCCGTTCGCCTCGAGGTCGCGGACGAGCTCTACGTAGCCGTCGACGCCGGCCTCGGGCGCGAGCGCGTACTCGCGATCGGAAAGCCGGTAGAACGCGTCGCCCTCGCGCACGACGGTGACGCCGTGTCCCCGACGTTCGAGCTCCGCGCAGAGCGCGGCGCCCAGGCCGGAGGGATCGGCGAAGACCAGCCAGTCGAGCGGCGTTTCCGCGCCGGCGGGCGGCAGCGGCTCGGGCCGGAACACGCGCTCGCTGAACCAGCCCGACGGGCTCTCGATTCGCGCGAGCTCGGCCTCGGTGGCGGCCGCCGTGCTCTCCTGCTTCGCCGGATCGATCCAGTAGCGCTGGTGCTCCCAGCTGTACTTCGGCAGGGCGACGCGCAGACGCGACTCCTCGCCGCGTCGCGTGGCCCAGTCGACGTCGACGCCGCTCGCCCAGAGCCGCCCGAAGCTTCCCGCGACGAAGATCTCGTCCGGGGCCGTGTCGTCGGGGTGCCGCAGCGAGCCGAACGCGGCGCGCGCGCTCTTCGGCTGCTGGCGCGCGAGCGACGCGAGCGTCTGGCCGGGGCCGACCTCGAGCAGAACGCGGTTCGGATCCTCCAGCAGGGTCGCGAGCCCGTGTGAGAAGCGCACCGACTCTCGGAAGTGTCGCACCCAGTAGGACGGGTCGCGCGCATCGTCGGGAACCACCCAGGTTCCGGAAAGGTTGGAGACGTAGGGAATGCGCGGAGCGGAGACCGTCACCGTCGCAAGGAAGCGGCCGAACTCGTCCAGGATCGGGTCGAGCAGCCGGCAGTGGCCGGCGGCCGGAACGCGAAGCAGCTGGCTCTCGACGTCCCGCGCGCGGAGCTCCGCGTCGAAGCGCTCGATCGCGCCGGCCTCGCCGCAGACCACGCAGAGCGACGGGCCGTTCACGACGCCCAGGTCGAGATCGGCCGGGAGCAGCGCGCGAAGCTCCGCCTCCGGCAGCGGCACCGAGAGCATGCGGCCGGACGTGGTGAGCGAGTCGACCAGTCGCCCGCGCGTCGAGACGATGCGCAGCGCGTCCTCGAGCGAGATCACGCCGGACAGACACGCGGCGGTGTACTCGCCCATGCTGTGGCCGGTGAGCGCCACCGGCTCGACGCCCCAGGAGAGCCAGAGCTTCGCGAGCGCGACCTCGGTGGCGAGGATCGCGGGCAGACACGCGGTCGGCCGGGCGAGCCGCGCCGCGAGCTCGGCCGAGCCGTTCGCACCCGGGTAGACCAGCGCGCGCAGGTCGAAGTCGAGGATCCGCCGCGAGATCTCGAAGGCCTCGTCCATGGCCGCGCGGTAGACGGGCTCGCTCTCGTAGAGGCCGAGCCCCATGTTCGGGTACTGCGCGCCCCCGCCCGGAAACATGAACACCACCGACGGCGCCGAGCCCTTGGCGCGCGCGGCGAAGACGCGCTTGGTGTCGCCGCTCTCCAGCAGCTGCGCGGCCTCTTCGTGGCTGCGCGCGACGAGCACGCGGCGGTGCTCGAACGAGTCGCGGCCGACCTGGAGCGTGTGCGCGACGTCGGCGAGCGGCAGCTCGGGATGGTCGCGCAGGAACCCGGCGAGCTTCGCCGCCGATGCGTCGAGGGAGCTTCCGCTCTTGGCCGAGATCGGCAGGATCTCGAAGCCGCGCTTCGCGGGCCCGGAGCGCAGCGAAGGCGCCTCCTCGACGATCACGTGCGCGTTCGTTCCGCCGACGCCGAGCGACGAGATCCCCGCGCGGCGCTTGCCGTTGGTCCGCTTCCACTCGGAGAGCTTCGCGTTCACGAAGAACGGCGAGGCCGCGAAGTCGATGGTCGGATTCGGCCGCTCGTAGTGCAGGCTGGGCGGAAGCTCGCCGTGCTTCAGCGCCGAGACCACCTTGATCAGGCTCGCGACGCCCGCGGCGGTGTCGGTGTGGCCGATGTTGGGCTTGTTCGAGCCGATCGCGCAGAACGCCGTGCGCTCGGTCGTCTGCCGGAAGGCCTGGGTGAGCGCGCTGATCTCGATCGGATCTCCGACGTTGGTGCCCGTGCCGTGCGTCTCGACGTAGGAGATCTGGTCCGCCGAGACGCCGGCGACGGCGAGCGCCTCCGCGATCACGGCGGCCTGTCCGTCGACCGACGGCGCCAGGTAGCCGATCTTGCGCGAGCCGTCGTTGTTGATCGCAGAGCCGCGGATCACCGCGTGGATCGGATCGCCGTCCGCGAGCGCGTCCTCGAGGCGGCGCAGCGCGACCACGCCGATGCCGCTGGTCAGCACCGTGCCCGCGCCGCGCGCGTCGAATGCGCGGCAGTGGCCGTCGGGCGAGAGCGGCTCGTTCTCGTTGTACATGTAGCCGCGGCCGGGCGGCACCACGATCGTGACGCCCCCGCCGAGCGCCAGGTCGCACTCGCGCGAGAGCAGGCTCTGGCAGGCGACGTGGATCGCGACCAGCGACGTCGAGCAGGCGGTCTGGATCGCCACCGACGGGCCGGTCAGGTTCAGCTTGTACGAGACGGTGGTCGGCAGGAAGTCGCGGTCGTTTCCGGTGTGGCGGAGCAGGAAGGTTCCGGTCGAGGCGACGATCTCGGGATTTCGCAGCAGGTTGTAGATGAAGTAGCCGTTCATCCCGCAGCCCACGAAGACGCCGATCGCGCCCGGGAAGCGCGCGGGCGGGTGGCCGGCGTCTTCTAGCGCCTCCCAGGCGCACTCGAGCATGTGGCGGTGCTGCGGGTCGGTGATGGCGGCGTCCTTCGGGCCGAAGCCGAAGAAGCCGGCGTCGAAGCCGTCCACGTCGGGAAGCTGTCCGCCCGCCTTCACGTAGCTCGGATTGGCGAGCACGGCCGGCTCCACGCCCGCCGCGAGCAGGGCCGCGTCGTCGTAGCGCACGATCGACTCGACGCCCGCGCGCAGATTCGCCCAGAGCTCCTCGGCGTCGTGCGCGCCTGCGAACCGGCACGAGACGCCGACGATCGCGATCTCGCTGCCGGTCCAGTCGTCCTCGGCCTCGCTCATGCGTCGCCGCTTCCCGGTCGTCTGCGCGTCTGCTGGCGCAGCTTCAGCGACTCGCGCCGCGCGGCCGCGCGGTCCACGCTCTTGTCGAGCTGCGGATTGCTGCCGTCGCTGCCGAGGAACTCGGCGAGCGAGCGGATGGTCGGGAAGCGATACAGGTCGGTGAGCGAGAGCGGCTGTGGAACCTGCTCGCGCAGCTTCCGGTGCACCTGCACCACGAGCAGCGAGTGGCCGCCGAGATCGAAGAAGTTGTCCTCCGCGCCGACCGTCTCGAGCTTGAGCACGTCGCGCCAGACGCCGGCGATCATCCCCTCGAGCGGGTTCTGCGGCGCGACGAACGGCGCCTGCATCCTCGGCTTGTGCTGCTCGGGCGCGGGCAGGCGTTTGCGGTCGATCTTGCCGTTGGGCGTGAGCGGAAGCGCGGCGAGCGAGACGAAGAGCGCGGGAACCATGAACTCCGGCAGCGTCTTGCGCAGGTGCTCGCGCAGCTCCTCGGTCGCGGGCGCGGTGCCCTTCGGCACCAGGTAGGCGACCAGGCGCGGGTCGGAGTCGGCTTCGTCCCGCGCGACCACGACACACTCCTGGATCGCCGGGTGCCGGCCGAGCTCGGTCTCGACCTCGCCGAGCTCGATCCGGTAGCCGCGGATCTTCACCTGGTGGTCGATGCGCCCCATGAACTCGATCGTTCCGTCGTCGCGGTAGCGGGCGAGATCGCCGGTGCGGTACATGCGCGCGCCGGGCTTGCCGCTCCACGGATCGGGCAGGAAGCGCTCGGCGCTGAGCTCGGCGCGGCGGTGATAGCCGCGCACGACGCCGTCGCCGCCGATGTACAGCTCGCCGGCGACGCCCACCGGAACCGGCTCGAGGTGGCGGTCGAGCACGTAGATGCGCGTGTTCGCGATCGGGCGACCGATCGGAATCGAGGCGAGCGCGCCGCGCACCGGCTGCGTGGTGGACCAGATCGTCGTCTCGGTCGGGCCGTACATGTTGGTCACGTTCGCGCGCACGAAGCTCGAGAGCTCGCGCGCGAGCGAGGCGGGGAACGCCTCGCCGCCGATGTAGAGCTGCTGCACGCGAGCGAGACCGGCGCGCATCTCGTCGTTCATCGCGATCATCTTGGCCATCGACGGCGTGCACTGCATGTGCGTGACGTTGCGCCGCTCGAGCTGCGCGGCGAGCGAGAAGTCCGCGGGGCCTTGCTCGCGCGCGACCGGCGTCGGGTTCGCGCGCCGCCGCACCACGTCGAGGGCGTCCAGGCTTTGGAGCACGCGCGCGGTCGGCACGCCGTAGTCGATCAGGCAGCCGATCTCGTCCACGTCGGCCGCGCGCACGCGCTCGATCATCTTCGCGCAGGTGTCGGGCGTGCCGAACAGCCCGCTGGTCTCGAAGTAGCGCTCGAAGGCGTGCTCGAGGATCGCGTCGAGCTCCTCGGCCGAGAGGCTCTCGAGGTCGACGTCGTCGGGCGTCGCGTTCGCGCCGCCCGGCCGCTTGAAGGCGGGGAACGCCCAGGCGAAGCTCTTCACCAGGTTCACCGCGCTCGACAGGTACTGCTTCATCGGCTCGCGCACGATCTCGCGCACCTCGTCGTCGCTCGCGCCGACGAAGGTGTGGAGCATGAGCGTGACCACGCCGGCCTTCGGATCGTGCCCGGCGCGCGCGCGCGCCTCGCGGTAGATCTTCACCTTCTCGGCGACCTCGTCGACGCTCTGGCCGAGCAGGTGGGTGAGCACGTTCTCGCCCGCTTCGCCGGCCATCCGGAAGGTCTCGGGGTTTCCGGCCACGGTCACCCAGCTCGGCAGCTCCGGCTGCACAGGGCGCGGCAGCGTTCGCACCGGCACGAGCTGGCCGAGCGGGTTCGGGAACTCGACGGTCTCCCCGCGCCAGAGACGCTTCACGGTGTCGATCAGGCGGAACATCTGGCCCTTCGCGTCCGCGTAGCCGTCGGGCCGGATCACGAAGTCGTTGGGCTGCCAGCCGGCCGCGAACCCGATCGCGACGCGGCCGTTCGAGAGGTTGTCGACGACCGCCCAGTCCTCGGCGACGCGGATCGGGTGATGCAGCGGCAGCACGCAGCTGCCGGCGCGGATCTGCACGCGCTCGGTCACCGCCGCGATCGCCGCGCTGGTCACGGCCGGATTCGGATACGGCCCGCCGAAGGCGTGGAAGTGGCGCTCCGGCGTGGACACGAACAGGAAGCCGTTGCGGTCGGCGAAGCGCGCGGACTCGAGCATCAGGCGGTACTTGTCGCTGCCCTGCGCGTCGTCGCTGCCCCAGAGGAAGAAGCCGAACTCGAGCTTGCGCTGCGGGCCGGAAGCTGGTGCGGTCAGGGCGTCGCCGGCCGCGTGGCCGCGCTCCGCGTGGATCACGACCTCGAAGCCGCGCGCGAGCGTCCAGAGCAGCTCGAGCACCGAGATGTCGAACGACAGGCTCGTGACCGCGAGCCAGACCCCGGGCGGATCGTGCGGGATCAGCGCGTCCATGCCGGCGAAGAAGTTCACGACGTTGCGGTGCTCGACCATCACGCCCTTGGGCCGGCCGGTCGAGCCGGAGGTGTAGATCACGTACGCGAGGTTCGCGGGCGCGACGCCGCTCGCGACCGGGGTGTCGGCGTGGCGCGCGATCGCGGGCCAGTCGGAGTCGATCCTCACCACTCTCGCGGTCGACGCCGGGAGCTCGGAGGCGATCCGCTCCTGTGTCAGCACCACGGTCGCGCCCGAGTCCTCGAGCATGAACGCGATCCGATCTCGCGGGTAGGCGGGGTCGAGCGGCACGTATGCGCCCCCGGCTTTCTGCACCGCGAGCACGCCGACCAGCATGTCGATCGAGCGCTCGATGAAGATGCCGACGAGCTTGTCGGGGCCGATGCCCAGCTCGCGAAGGTGCGCGGCGAGCCGGTTCGCGCGCGCGTCGAGCTCCCGGTACGAGAGCGTCTCGGTCTCGAAGCTCGCGGCGGGCCGGTCCGGCGTGCGCCGGACCTGCTGCTCGAAGAGCTGGTGCACGCAGGTGTCGCGGGGGTAGGGAGCGTCGGTCGCGTTCCAGGTCTCGAGCACCTGCCTGCGCTGCTCGGGCGAGAGCAGCGCCAGGCGCACGAACGGCCGCGACGGCTCGCGCAGGAAGACCGCGAGCTGCGCGCGCATCGAAAGCGCCGAGCTCTCGTCTAGGGCGCGCGCGTCGTAGCCGAGCCGGGCGCGGCTGCCGTCGGGAGCGGCGACGAACGCGAGCAGGGTTCCCGGCGGAGGCGAGATCGCGCCCGTGGCGCCGCCGATCTCCGCGAGCACCGGCAGCAGGCGTTCCGACTCGAGCTCCGCGTTACCGCGCAGGCTCGGATGGCGCGCGATGGCGTCGTGCAGGAACGTCACGCGCTTGCGGGTGCTCGCGATCGCGTCGCGGGCCTTCGCCAGCGCCGCGTCGGCGCTCGCGCTCTCGTCGAGCGCGATGCGAAGCGGCACCACGTCGGCCGCGAAGGCCTCGAGCCCGGCGATCCGGGAGCGCAGCGCTTCGTCGCGGAACGCCAGGTCGAAGCGGGTCCGGTCGCAGAGTCGCGCGAGCCAGGTGGCGAATCCGGCGACGAGGGAGTCGGCCCCGGAGCCCGGTCGCGAGGCGAACTCCGCGGGGATCTCGAGCTCGAGCTCGCGCCAGTCACTCGCGCCGGAAGCCGCGCGCTCCGCGCGCAGGTAGGGCGGCTCGAGCGGCTCGAGCGAGCCCAGGCGGCGCACGAAGAACTCCTCACCCTTGCACAGCTCTGCGTTGAGGGCGCCGAGTCGCTCGGCGAGCTCGGAGCTCGCGCCCTCGAGGCGAGCTCCGGCTGTGATCCCGAGGGAGCTCGCGAGCTCGGACACCGTCACGCGCCGGCCGCGCGGCTCCGAGAAGTCGCCGAGCCGGAGGCTGCCGCCCCCGGCCGCGACGACCAGCGCGTCGGCCTCGATCGCGATCACGGTGCCCGGCTCGGCGGCGGCGCTTGCCGTCTCGGCCTGCGCGCGACCGACGTTCCACACGCGCCCGCGGTGCTGGAGCTTCGCCGTTGCGAGCGGGTTCTCGTAGCGGCCGAAGTCGAGCGCGCGCACCAGCGCCTCGAGATCCTGCGCCGGACGCGTGAAGTCGAGCAGCCCCGCGGCCGCCGGCCGGAGCCACTTGCCGAAGTAGCGCTTCTGACTCAGGTCCTGCGGGATCGGAGACGCGGTTCCCGCGGCCAGCGCGTCGCAGAGCGGCCCGAAGCTCTCGATCGCCGCCTCGTAGCACTTGGTGTTGATCGTGAGCGACGTCTCGTTGGGCGCGACGTCGAAGGAGCGCGTCGCGAGCAGGTCGCCCTCGTCGAGCTCGGATCGCATCACGTGCCAGCTGATTCCGTAGCGGGGCTCGCGCGCGATCAGCGCCCAGGCCGGCGTGTACATGCCGGCGTAGGAGGGAAGGGGACCGTCGTGGAAGTTGATCGCCGCGCGGCGCGGGCGGCGCAGAACCGAGTCGGGAAGCAGCGCAAGGTGGGTGATGCTGAACAGATAGTCGAAGTCGCCGGCGAGCTCGGTCGCGAGGTCGCCGCTCGGATCGATCGTCGCGATGCCGCGCTCGCGGGCCCAGGCGAGGATCGGCGCCTCTTCGCTCGCGATGCCGCGGATCTCGTGCCCGCGCTCGCGCAGGATCTCCGCGCACTGCACGAGCAGAGACTCCGACCCGATCAGATAACAGCTGAAGCGAGCTTCGACGCGCATTCCGAGTCCGTCCCTTGGTTGGTCCCGCATCACTCTTCGTTTCCGGTCCGGCCAGCCTTGACCGTACGCGCCGGACCGGCCCAGCGCTCGAGCGGCCGGTCTCCATGCAACTCCGCTGCCGAGCGTCGCCATCGGCCCCGGCGCGCGGCGGAACTCGGGGGACGACGGGCGCGCGGACTGCGGGCTCTTGATCTTGCACTGAGGGCAGGACCGAGGGCAACCTCCCCGCGCGGCCTCGTCTTTCCTAGGGCTGCGGGGGAATCGAGTCCTCCGTGACGGCGCGCCTCACCGACGGCCCGAGCTCGAGCGCGATCGCCGCGAGCCGGGCATCGGCCTCGCGCCGCGCGGCCTCGCTCGATGGATCGATCTGGGTCGAAAGGCGCACGAAGCCGTACTGCGCGCGTCCGGCCAGACCGTCGAGCATGCGCAGGATCTGCTCGCGCGGGGCGGACGTCGGCCAGCGGGCGGCCGGCTGGAACCAGTAGAGCACGCGCTCTTCGCGACCCCCGAGCGCGGCCTGCATCGACTTCACCACGATCCGCTCGCCGTCTTCGCTGGTGAGCTCCGACTCGGAGGGCGCGCTCGTGTCCCAGCCCTGCGCGGGATAGCAGACGGCCGGGTCGTGAGCTCCGGTCGAGCCCGATCCGGAGTAGATCGCGAAGTAGAGCCAGAACGAGGAGTCCCGATCGTCGGCGTAGAGCCGCATCGTGTACGAAGCGGGCGCGAGCATCGTGGCGACGTCGTCCACGAGCTCCTGCTCGCGGATCAGCCGATGCTCGCCGAGACGCTCGGGCAGCGCGCGCGCGTCGTAGTGGTGCGACGTGCGGGCCCGCAGCTCCACCACGCGCTCCGCCAGGAGCGGGAGCGAGACGAAGGCCAGCACCAGCACGAGCCGCAGCGTCGTCACCGCAGGACCCGCGCGAGCGCGACGAGCGCGACCGTGCCGATCGCGAACGTGGCCAGACCGAAGCTCTCGTGGACCAGCCCTTCCGCATACTCCATTCCGCCGGCCGACACGAGCACGACGGTGATCACCACGCGCGCCATGTTTCCCAGGATCGCGATCGGCACGATGCTGCCGACGATCAGAAGCCTGCGCCACGTGCCGTGGGAGAGGAAGTAGGCGACGACAATGCCCAGCGGCATCAGCGTGACGATCGAGGTGAGACCGCTGCACGCGTTGGCGACGAACAGCTCGTGACCGGGCACGAAGATCCGGTTTCCGGTCGCGGCGATCGAGTAGCCGAACGCCTGGAGCAGCCAGACGGAGACGCGGATCACGACCAGCTTCAGGCCGAACAGGAGCCGGTCCTGCAGGAAGGCCGGTGGCGGGACCATCAGGAGCAGGAACCCGACCGGCAGCGCCAGCGCCCGCAGGAGTCTCGGCCCGCCGACCGCGTAGACCGTCGCAGCGATCGTGGCCACGAGGCCGATTCCGGCGAAGGTGCCCGCCTCGGCGAGCAATGCGCCGGACTGGAACAGCGCCGCAGCCAGCACGACGAACGGGCCGAGCGCGGGGGTGTCTGCCGTCGCTAGCTCGTCGCGGATTCGCGCCCGCCGCAGCCAGAGCAGGCCCAGCGACGTCAGGGGAATCAGGTAGCCGTGCGCGAGATAGTCGGAGCTGAGCCAGATGTACGAGAGCAGATACAGCGCGGGCCAAGCGGCGATCAGGCTCGCGATCAGGCAGGCCATGCGCAGGGCCAAGCCCGGGCTCCGCGTCGGATCTGCGCGGCTCGCGTCGATCCCGGTCGTCATGGTCATCCCCCGTCGCCGGCGCGGCCGTGAGAGGTCCGCAGGGTATCTCAGAGATCGGCGCTCCGCGGGGGAATGTGGAGATTCGCCGCCGCGGGTGTCAAATGTGGTAGTGCGCTTCTCTTCGCCGTGAAGCATTCGCGCGGCCCGTGGATTCCGGGGGGGCACGGTGATTGCTATTCTGGGCCCGGCTCGAGCATCCGCGCTGCACGAATCGAAGCGGAAAGGGACCGGATGAGACCGGATCAAACGGAACGCGACGGCTGGGCCGACGAGTCCGACGCGGGCGAATTCGATCCGCGGATGATCCTGGATTTCCTGCGGCGCCGGAAGCTCGTCATCCTTCTGGTCAGCCTTCCGCTCCTGCTCCCGGCCAGCATCGTTCCGTTCCTGCTCTCGTCGTACTTCGAAGCCACCGCCACGGTCGTGATCCGGACGCCGCCGAAGGTGATGGAGTTCGGGGCAGACTTCATGCCGGGCGCGGCCGGCGAGGGGCGAAGCCCGGGCTGGATGGCCAGCTCGAACAGCGAGGACGCGCTGATCACGCTGGTCCTCTCCGACGCGGTGCTGGGACGCGTCGTCGATCAGCTACCGCCCGGAGGCGAGGCGCCGAGGAGCATGCTCGAGTCCGCGAAGTCGGCGCTGCTCGGCTCGAACGCCCCGCTCACCGCGGATCAGGAGCGCGCGAGCCACGTGAACGCCCTGCGCTCGGTCGTATCGGTCACGCTGGAGGGCGGCGGCAACTACCTGCAGATCACGGCGGCGGGCGGCAGCGGCGGAAGCGCGACGTTCCTCGCCAACGCGGTCGCGGACGCCTACGTGAAGTACGAAGAGGATCAGCGCGAGGAGGCCTCCCGCCGCGCGGTCGGCTGGCTGAACCAGCAGGTCTACGAGCTTCGCGAGCAGATCGCCCGGAAGGAGCAGACGCTCGGCGAGATCGTGGCGACGAACTCGCTCTCGATCAGCGCGCTCGAGGAGACCGGACGCGCGACGTCGAGCCCCGCGCTGGACGATCTCGAGAGCGAGCTGCAGTCGGCGCGCATCGGCCTGATGTCCGCGCAGGCCCGGCTGGCCTCGCTCGGTCGGCAGGAGGTCGCCCCGCCGTCCGGCTCAGGCGCCGATCCCGAGAGCGCGGGCATTCGCGCGCAGTACGACCTGGCGACCACGGAGCTCGAATCCGCGCGGCTCCGCTTCACGCCGACGCACCCCGAGGTGCGACGTCTCGAGGGGGTCGTGGCGAATCTCGGGGGTCGGCTCGGATCCGACGCGAGTCGTCCGCGTCGGGTGCTCACGGAGAGCGAGCAGGCCGAGTACCAGCGCCTGCTCTCGGAGGAGTCGCAGCAGCAAGCGCGCGTCAAGGTGCTCGAGAAGTCGCGCTCGGACCTGATCTCGTCGATGCCCATGGGTCCCAAGGCGGAGGCCGTGGGCCGCTACCGCCGGCTCGCCAACGAGCTCGAGATCGACAAGCAGATTCTCGAGGTGCTGATGACGCGCCGGAACGAGACGCTGATCACGGCCGCGACCAAGGAGGTCGGCGCGGACGTGCTCGACTACGCGATCGCGCCCACGAAGCCGGCCGGCCCGAATCGCAAGAAGTTCCTGATCGCCGGCTTCGCGCTGGCGCTCGGGCTCGGCTTCGGACTCGCGTTCGCGCTCGAGCTGATCGATCGGCGCCTGCGCGATCCGCAGGCGATCGCGGCGCTGCTCGGCACCACCTCGCTCGGGATGGTGCCCCGTGTCGAAGGGCGCAAGGCGCCGCCCGAGCGGCAGGCGGTCGACGCGCCGGGATCGGCCGCGGGCGAGAGCTATCGCAACGTGCGCACGTCCCTGCTCTTCGCGATGCGCGCCGCGAAGCTCCAGGTCCTGCTGGTGACGAGCGCGGTCGCAGGCGAGGGCAAGACCACCACCTGCGTGAACCTGGCCGGGGCCTTCGGCCGGATGGGCCGCCGCGTGGTGCTGGTCGACGCCGACATGCGTCGCCCGCGCGTCCACCGCGTCCTGCACCGATCCGCGTCGCCGGGCCTGTCCGAGATCCTGCAGGGCAAGGCGCGCGTCGAAGAGGCGGTCGCCCGACCCGACCGCACGGAGTTCGACTTCATCGCCGCCGGAGCGGTGCCCGAGAATCCGTCGGAGCTGCTCGGCTCCGCGGCGTTCGCCCAGCTGGTCTCCGATCTGCGGGACGAGTACGACCTGATCATGATCGACTCCGCGGTGCTGCTCGCGGTGCCCGACGCTCTGCTTCTCGCGGCCGACGCGGACGGCACGCTGCTGGTTCACAAGCCGGGCAGCGTCGACCGGCACGCCCTGCGCAGGATTCGCGAGGACCTGGTCCGCGCCAGGGCGCGCGTGCTCGGCATCGTCTTCAACCAGGTCGACCCCGGCAGCAGCCTGCACTACCCGACGTACATGTACTCACCCTACACGCAGGCGGAGTCGCGCGACGACGGCTCGACTCCGTCGGGAAGCTAGGCGAGAGCGAAGGCGATGAGCGCGGAGCGAATACGATCGTCTGTTCCGGAAGACCAGGACCGCGGCCGCGCGCTGCTGCTCGGCAGTGGCGAGCGCGCGCGCCGGCTCGCGGCGGCGATCGAGGCGGAGCGCCGCGTGATCGGCTTCCTCGACGACCAGCCGTCCGACGCCGACCGCGCGCTGCTCGGACCGCGCTATCTCGGGACGCTCGATCGGCTCGGCGAGATCGTCGCGCGCGAGCGAGTCGGCTGGGTGATCTACGGCCTGCCGCGCCGCTTCCTCGGCCAGGACTCCGTCGCGAACGCGATCGGGCTCTGCGAGACGCTCTGCATCGACCTGACGATCCCCGCCGACCTGTTCGAGACGCGCGCCGCGCAGGTGATCGTGACACGGATCGGTGACGTTCCCGCGCTCTCGTTCTCGGTCCTCGGCCACCATTCGACCTGGCAGCTCGCGGCCAAGCGCGCCGTCGATCTGCTCGGAGCCCTGGCCACGCTGATCGTCACCGCGCCGCTCTGGATCGCGACGGCGATCGCGATCAAGCTCGACTCCCCGGGCCCGATCTTCTTCGCCCAGCGCCGCTGCGGCCGCCACGCGCGGGCCTTTTCGTTCCTGAAGTTCCGCACCATGGTCACCGACGCCGAGAGCCGCAAGCGCGAGCTCGCCGCGCTCAATGAGAAGTCGGGTCCCGTCTTCAAGATGGCGAACGACCCGCGCGTGACTCGCGTCGGCCGGGTCCTGCGCAAGTACTCGATCGACGAGCTGCCGCAGCTGCTGAACGTGCTGGCGGGGCACATGAGCCTGGTCGGGCCGCGGCCCCCGGTGCCCGGCGAGGTCGAGAAGTACGAGCTCGACCACCGCGGGCGACTCAGCATGCGGCCGGGAATCACCTGCCTCTGGCAGGTCTCGGGACGAAACCAGATCGAGTTCGAGGACTGGGTGAAGCTCGACCTCGAGTACGTGGAGCGCTGGTCGCTCCTGCTCGATCTGCAGATCCTGCTCGCGACGGTTCCCGCGGTCATCTCCGGCCGGGGCGCGAGCTAGAAGCCCGGTCCGCGGGCGATCCGAAACTGCGACGGGAGGGTGGGTCCGTGAGAAGCAAGTCGTCCGCACGTTCAGGTCTGGTCGCGGTCCTTCTGCTCTGCGCGGCGGGGCTCGGCTGCATCAGCTCGGCAGGCCACCCCGGCCTGCCCTCGCTGCAGGCCGAGTACCGCATCGCGCCGCCCGACGTTCTGGTGATCACGGTGCGCCCCGATCCGCAGATCGAGCGCGAGCTCACGGTCCGACCGGACGGGCGCATCTCGCTCGATCTGATCGGCGACGTCGAGGCGCGCGGCAAGACCGTCGAGGAGATCCGCAGCGAGATCAGCGTGCGGCTGAAGGAGTTCATCGTCCAGCCCGATGTCACGGTCCTGCTGCGGGCCTCGAACAGCCGCACGTTCTTCATCTTCGGCGAGGTCAACAGGCCGGGCGCGTATCCGATCGTCGGAGACGTCACGGCGGTCCACGCGCTCGGCAGCGCGGCCGGCCCCACGCGGATGGCCGCGCTCGACGGCGCCAGGCTGGTGCGCCCGTCGCCGGAGGGCGAGCTCACCTATCCGATCTACTTCGCGGCGATCACCGAAGCGGGCTACGGGCAGACGAACTACCTGCTGCAGCCCGGGGACGTCGTGTACGTGCCGCCGAATCTCTCGGCGCGGATCGGCTACGCGCTGCAGCTGATCTTCTTCCCGCTGCAGCAGGTGCTCGGCCTCGGAGGAACGGTGATCAACACCGCGGTCACCGGAGGCATCTGAGCCGAGCCCGCGCGGCTACGAGGGCTCGAGCGGCGCGCGGAGCAGCGTGTCGAGGGCTTCGGGCGCGAGCTCGGGGTGGTCGACGGTGTAGTGCAGGCCGCGGCTCTCCTTGCGCGCCGTCGCGGAGCGGATGATCAGCTCCGCGACGAGCGCGAGGTTTCGAAGCTCCACCAGCCCCGGCGTGAGCACGAAGTTCCAGTAGTACTCGCGGATCTCGCGCTGCAGGTTCTCGATCCGCCTGCGCGCGCGCTCGAGACGCCCC
>VGRW01000054.1 GCA_016875225.1 Deltaproteobacteria bacterium | reverse complement strand
GTTTCGCGCGGCAGCTCGGACGTCTGGCTGATGCGCGCGGACGGATCCGCGAAGCGGCAGGTCACGGCGACCAGCTTCGACGAGGAGTTTCCCGCGCTCTCGCCCGACGGAAGGTACGTCGTCTATGCCTCGGCGCGCGGCGACGAGAGCGAGAGCCTCTTGTACCTGTCCCGCGTCGCGGATGGCGCCGAGCGCGAGATCGTGCACAGCGGGCTGAACACGCGGCCGGTCTGGTAGCGCGCTCCAGTTCGAACGCGCTCGTTCCGATCCCCCCCAGGAGAGCCCCAGACCCTGCGCGCGCGGTATCCTCGGCCGCGTCAATCCGACCAGGGAGATCACTGGATGCGCGTCGGCGTTCTGCGCGAGACCAAGGACCGGGAGCTTCGCGTCGCGCTCCTGCCCGCCGGCGCGCGCACGCTCGCGGCCGCCGGCCATCAGGTCTCGGTAGAGACCGCCGCGGGCGAAGGCAGCGGCTTCGCCGACGCCGACTACGAGGCGGTCGGCGCCAGGATCCTCGCCTCGGCCGAGGACGTGATCGCGAGCTGCGACATCGTCACCAAGGTGAAGGAGCCGACGCTCGCCGAGATCTCCGCCATGCGCCCCGGACAGGCGCTCTTCGATTTCCTGCACCTCGCGCCCGAGCCCGAGCTCGCGCGCCGCATCCTCGACAGCGGGATCGTCGCGATCGGCTTCGAGACCGTGCGGCTCGACGACGGATCGCTGCCGCTCCTGGTGCCGATGAGCGAGGTCGCCGGAAGGCTGGCCGTGCAGATCGGGGCGCACTACCTGCAGGCCGATCAGGGCGGGCGCGGCGTCCTGCTCGGGGGCGTTCCCGGCGTGCCGCGCGGGCGCGTGGCGGTGATCGGCGCGGGCATCGTGGGAACCGCGGCGGTGCGGATGGCGGTCGGCCTGGGCGCGGAGGTCGCCGTGCTCGACGTCGACCAGCGCAAGCTCTCGCACCTGTACGACATCTACCACGGCGGCATCGACACGCTGTACTCGAACGTCGTGAACCTGGAGCAGTCGGTGCTCGAAGCCGACATCGTGGTCGGAGCGGTGCTCCTGCCCGGAGCGCGCGCGCCGGTGCTGGTCGATCGGAGCCAGGTCGCGGCGATGAAGCCCGGCTCGGTGATCGTGGACGTGGCCGTGGATCAGGGCGGCTGCGTCGAGACGATCCGCCCGACCTCGCACTCCAAGCCGGTCTACGTGGAGCACGGCGTGATCCACTACGGCGTGCCGAACATGCCGGGCGCGGTGCCGCGCACGTCGACGCTGGCGTTGAACAACGCGACGTTCCCGTATCTGCTCGAGCTGTGCCGGCGCGGCGTGGATGGCGCACTCGTCGCCAATCCCGCGCTCGCGCGCGGCGTGAACTGCTGGCGCGGACAGGTCACGCTGAAGGGTCTGGCCGATGCGCTCCGCGTCCCGTGCGCCGAGTCGCCGTGGGCGAAGTCGCGCTGAGCCGGTCGCTCAGTCGGTGACGCGGGTCCGCCGCGTCGCTTCGAGCAGCGCGCGCGAGGTCTGTCCGTCGCCGGGAAAGAGCGCGTAGCCGAACTCGAGCCGGACGCCCTCGCCGAACGCGGGCTCCGGCTCGCGCCGGATCGCCTCGCGCACACGTCGCGCGAGCGGACCGAGAAGCGCAGAGATGTCCGACTCGGGCTCGGGGATCAGCATCAGGAACGTGTCGGGGGCGCTGCGCGCGACGATGTCGAACTCGCGAAGCCCCGCGCGCAGCTCCTGCGCGAGCGAGACCACCAGATGCTCGGCCGAGGTCGCATCCGCGCCCGAGAGGAGCTCGGCGAGCCCGTCGAGCCGGAAGCGCACGAGCGCGAAGCTGCGGCCGCGCGCGCCGGAGCGGGCGATCTCCTCCTCGATCCGCTCGCCGACGTAGGTCGCGTTCGGAAGCGCGGTGAGCTCGTCGAAGCGGCGCTGGTGCCGCATCCGCTCGCGCTCGCCCACCTGCTCGAGCGCCTGCTGCGCGTGCTCGGCGAAGCGGCCCAGCAGCGCCTGATCCTGGGCGGAGAAGCTCTCGCTGGTGAGCGCGTCGCGAGCCACCTTGCCGAGCAGCGAGAGGGTTCCGAAGACCCGGCCGTCGCGGCGCAGCGGCCAGGACATGGCCGAGACGACGTCGGGGCGGTGCTTCGCAAGCTCCTCGTCCGCGCGCACGTCGACCACGCGAACCGGCTCGCGGATCGAGAGCGCGCGGATCGAGAGCGCCTTCTCGAGCTCGAGCAGCGGCGCCTGCTCCTCGGTCTCGGCGGACCCGAAGTAGGAGCGGATCTGGTAGCGCCCGGTGGCCGGATCCTGCAGCCGCAGGACCGCGTGCTCGGCCTCGAGGATCATGGCGGCGGACGACGTGATGGAGCGGTGCAGCTGCGCGGAGTCCGCGGCGGAGCCGAGCCGCGCGGCGAGCTCCGTGATCGCTCCCGTCTTGGTCGCCTCGCGCTCCATCTGGAGCGTGCGCAGCGCGTCGGCGAGCGCGAGCGAGAGCGCATCGGCGACGGCGGCGATCTTCTCGCGCAGGATCTCCGGCGCGCCGGGCGCGAGCATGCCCTCGAACGAGAGCACGCCGATCAGCTCGCCGCGCGCGACGAGCGGCAGCACGGCGAAGCAGGCACAGCCCTCCTCGGTCACGTTCGAGAGCACGATGGCTTTGCGCTGGCGCGAGACCCAGCCGTGGATGCCGTCGGCGGGCCGGATCCGGTAGGGCGAGGCCAGGCGGTCGATCGGCGTCGAGGAGCCGCGCAGCACCAGCGCCCCCTGCTCGGCGTCGACCAGGAACACGTGCGCGATTCCGCCCGAGAGCTCCTCCGCCAGGTAGTGACAGACCTTCGAGAGCTGCTGGTGGAGCGGGGCGGGCTCGCCGAGCGCGTCGCGCACCAGACTCTGCGCGCGCAGCCGCGCGGAGTCGCGCAGCAGCCGGTGGTACTCCTCGGCGCGCGTGATGATCTTCGCGTCGATCGCCGCGAGCCTGGCCACGAAGTCGCGGTCCTCTTCCGAGAACGCGCCGCGCCGCAGGCTGTGGGACAGGTTCAGCACGCCGAGCACGCGCTCGCCGTGGATCAGCGGCGCGGAGATCGCCGACTCGACGTCGCTGCGCTCGCGCGCGATCTCGTAGAGGCGCTGGTCGGCCTTGCCGGAGAGCAGCAGCGGCTTGCGCTCCGCGAACGCGATTCCCGCGATCCCTTCGCCCGGTCGGATGCGGATCTTCGAGATCAGCTCCTTCTCGATCCCGATCGCGACCTCGATGCGCAGCGCCCCTTCGGCCTCGTCCCAGAGCATGAGCGACCCGCGGTCGGCGCCCGTCGAGCCGACCGCGATCTGCAGGATGCGGTTCAACAGTCCGCGACGATCGATCGTCAGGTTGTACGACTCGAGGATCTCGCCGAGCGCGTGCAGCAGGTCGGGCTTCCGGTGCGCGTCGACCGGGCCGAACGCGTAGAGGAGCTTCGCGATCAGCGGTGTGGTCACCTGCACGCCGCGCTCGGGCGCGGTCTCGAGCACGGAGCGGAAGCTCCGGGGCGCCTCCGCGTCGATCAGCGCGACCAGGCCCGGCGTGCGCAGGAAGGCCTGCGCGTCGGAGACGAGCAGCTGGTAGGAGCGCAGCGCGTACTTCGGATCGACGCGAACGAGGGCGGCGCGCGCCGCTTCGGGGTCGTCGGAGAGCACGCCGCAGAGCTCGACGTCGGGATTCGCCTCGAGCAGGGGGATCAGCGCGAGCCCCTCGTCCGAGTGACCTACGATGCCCAGGCGCTTGCGCATGCCGGGCTCCTCCCAGGCCTACAGCGCGTCGATCGCGATGCGGACGACGATCTCGACGCGTCGCCCCGTGGCCTCGTCGATCAAGCGCACCGGAATGGAGATCTCGCTGCCGCCGCCGTCGACCGGTCCCGCGCTCTCCACCGCGAAGCCCTTCGCGGCGCCTGCCGAGGGCATCTCCTCGTAGCTCGCGGTCACCTCGCCGGTCGGCGGGCCGAGCGGCTCGACCTCCTCGACCTCGCGCACCACGGCGCGGGACGGCGGCTCGGGCGACTCGTCGAGCGTCTTGCGCAGCTCGACGAGCACGAGCTTCGAGAGCGTGGTCAGCGTCTGCAGCACGCCCATGCCCTCGTCCGCGCGGGCGTCGAAGCAGCTGGCCTGGCGCAGCGGCAGGAGCCGGTGCAGGCGCTCGACCGCGTTCTCGTCGGCCTGGTCGCGGTGGTTGTACTGCACGACGAGCGGCACGTTCTCGAGCTCGCGCCCGTACGACGCGAGGTGCTTGCGCAGCTCATCGAGGGCGGCGGTCGTCGCCGAGTGGCGCTCGGGCCGCAGGTCGGCCACGAAGACGATTCCGTCGACCCCCTCCAGGATCTGACGCCGCAGCGCGGCGGCCTGCGCGGCCGCGGGGACGCTGGAGATCTGGATCGAGGTTTTGAAGCCGCGCACCGCGCCGAGCTCGACCGGCAGCGTCTCGTACGAGGTGACACCGTCTCGTGTCGAGAGGCGCTTCAGCTCCCCGCGGTGCTCGCGCTTGAGCTTGCGCTGGATGAAGAGCAGGTTCGCGCTGGTCCCGGCGCCCGCGGCTCCGTAGTAGACGATCTTGCCGCGGATCTCCCGCGCGTCGCGGTCTGCGGTTCCCATCTACGTCTTCCCTTTCCGAGCCAGGATGCGGCGCGCCTGGGCCGAGATCACTCCGGCCACATCGCGGCTGCGCATGATCAGTCCCAAGTCTCGATCGGTGAGGTAATTCAGGAACTTGACGGCGGTTTGCGGCGGGCACTTGGGATTCATCGAGAGCGCGAGCTTCACCGGGTAGGCGCGAGTCCACTGTCGGTTGTGGGCAATGATGCGCATGACCTCGTCGCAGAGATTTCGCGCGCGCGCGAAGCCCTCGATCTCGTTGTCGGTGATCTTCGGGTTCCTGATCGCGGCCGCGGCGACGAGCTTGTTCCGGTCGCGCACCAGAAGCGAGCGGGCGTCGACGTTTCCGAGCCGCGCGAGCTTCACCTTCTCGATGATCGTCATCTTCCCGACGCGCGCCTGCAGGTTCTGGCTGCGCTCCTGCTTCTGCTCCTCGGGGAGATCCGCCGGAGCCTCCTCGATCAGATCGGCGGGAATTTCGACTTGGTCGTCGACGGCCTCGTCCGGGGCGGTGTCGGGATCCGGCGGCGGCGGCGCGGGCAGCGGCTCGGCGCGGCTCTCGGGCTCCGGCTCCTCCATCTCGCCGCGCTCGACGCCCAGGAAGTGCAGGATGCGATCGATCGTGGCCATTCCCGTCAGCGGGTTCTCGCCGAGCGCCTCGACCAGCGGCGGACAGCGCAGCAGGCGGACCTGGTTCTGCGCGAGGATCTCGACCAGGCGCGGAAACGGCCGCGCCGCCAGGAACGTGCAGGTCTCGTCGCTGGTGGCGGAGTTGAGCGCGACCAGCTCCAGGCGCGCGCCATCGTCCTTGTACAGCTCCGCGCAGACGCCGAGCACGGCAGCCGGGAGCTTCGCCCCGAGCGCGGCTGTGGCCACGCGCTCGGGAAGCCCGCGAAGCGAGCCGATCGCCTTGTCCTTCACGCCCGCATCGGGGTCGAGAGTCAGCGCGACCAGGACCGAGAGGAGCTGCGGCGGCGGCAGGGGCAGGGCGCCGCTTGCCGCCATCAGCCGCGAATCGAGCGGGGAGGCGGGATCCGCAAAGCGCCGGGCCGGACCGAGGCTTGCGAGGATGTCAGCGGTCTCTTCGCTCAAGCTCCCTCCCGATGCGGGGAGGTCGCGTCCCCGCGCGCTTCACTCCTCCGCGTGCCGGACCTTCGCGGCTTCGGCGACGATCCTGTCCTGGATCGCCGCAGGTGTCTCCTCGTAGTGGGAGAACTCCATGTCGAAGCTGCCCTGGCCGCCGGTCATGCTGGTGAGATCGGATGCGTACGTCAGAACTTCGGCCATCGGGACGTGCGCCTTGACGATCTCCGCGTGGCCGCGAGCCTCGACGCCGAGCACGCGTCCGCGCCGGCTGGAGAGATTTCCCATGACGTCGCCGACGAAGCTGTCCGGCACCACCACCGAGAGCGTCATGATCGGCTCGAGCAGGACGGGCTTCGCAAGCGCGACCGCCGCGCGCAGCGCGAGGCTCCCCGCGGTCTTGAAGGCGTACTCCGAGCTGTCGACGGTGTGGAACTTGCCGTCGGTCACGGCGACCCGGACGTCGGTCAGGGGGTAGCCCGCGATCACGCCGCGCTCGCAGGTCTCGCGAACGCCCTTCTCGACGGCGGGGATGTACTGGCGCGGGATCGAGCCTCCGACGATCTCGTCCAGGAACACCACGCCCGTGCCGCGCTCGCCCGGCTCGACCGAGAGGTTGCAGACGCCGAACTGACCGCGCCCTCCCGACTGCTTCTTCAGCTTGCCCTCGACGTTCTCGGCGCGGCCCTTCAGCGTTTCCAGGTAGGGGATCTTGGGGGGCTTCAGCCCGACCTTCACGTGGAAGAGTCGCGCGATCTTCTCCAGCGTCACCTCGATGTGGAGCTGGCCCAGTCCGGTGAGCAGGAACTCGCCGGTGCGCTCGTCGCGGGCGAGCGAGAGGCTGTGGTCCTCTTCCACCATTCGGTGTAGTGCTTCGAAGACCTTGTCCTCTTCGCCCTTGTTCTCGGCCGCGACCGCGAACGAGATGATGCCGTGCGGCGGCGGGTCCGAGTCGATCCGCAGCGGGTGCCGCTCCTCGCAGAGCGTGTCGCCGGTGTGCGTGTCCTTGAGCTTCGGGATCGCGGCGATCTGTCCCGGCAGGACCTCGGTCACCTCCTCGGTCTGCTCGCCATGAAGGCGCAGCAGCTTGCCGACCCGCTCGCGCGCCCCCGTGCGCGGGTTCAGCAGCGTTGCGTCCTTGCGCAACGTTCCCGAGTAGACGCGAAGGATCGAGAGCATCCCCGCGTAGCGATCCGCGACGGACTTCCAGACCAGCGCCGCGACCGGAGCCGCGGGGTCGGCCGCGAGCACGACCTCGCTCTCGCCCGAGCGTCCCTTTCGCGGCGTGGCCTCGCGCGCGGTCGGGAAGATCCGATCGGCCGCGATCAGGAGCGCCATCCCGCCGATGTTCCGGGCGCTCGCCGAGCAGAGCAGCGGGAGCAGGCTGTCGTCGGCCACTCCCTTTCGCAGCGTGGTGAAGATCTCCTCCTCTGAGATCTGGCCCTCCTCGAGATACTTCTCGAGCAGCGCGTCGTCGGCCTCGGCGACGGCCTCGACCATCGCGAGACGCGCGGCCGCGATCTCGGCGGCGAGCTCCGCGGGAGGCTCGTCGGTGACCAGCTTTCCGCTCGCGTCGAGGTGATGGGCCAGGCCGGTCAGCAGGTTCACGAAGCCGCGGAATCCCTCGCCGCGGCCGATCGGCAGGTGCAGCTTCACCACGCGCACGGCGAACGCCTCTTCCAGCTGCTTCGCGCAGGCGTCGTAGTCGGCGCGTTCGAGGTCCATCTTGTTCGCCACCGCGGCGAGCCCGAGCCCGTGCTCGCGCGCGTAGTGGTAGGCGCGTTCGGTGCCGACCCGGACGCCGTCCTGGGCGTTCAATACCAGCACGGCGTTGTCGCTGGCCGCGATCGCGCCCCGCATCTCGCCGGCGAAGTTCGCGTCCCCGGGCGCGTCGAGCATGGTGAACTCGGCCTCGTCCCAGCGAAACGAGCAGATCGAGGTCGAGATGCTGGCCCGGCGGTGCTTCTCCTCGGGGAGCCAGTTCATGAAGGAGGTGCCGTCGTCGACGCGGCCTAGCCGGTTGATCACGCCGGCGGCGACGAGCAGGGAGTCGGCGAGCGTCGTCTTGCCGTCGCCGGCGTGTCCGATCAGAGCGAAGTTGATGCTGCGGCTCGTGTCGGCGCTCCCCATGGCCCCTCCCTATTTCCGGATGGCGGATCCCTCAGTCACCGCGACTCCCGCTTCCGAGGTCCCGGTTTCGTGCGTAGATGAGCCGAAGCCCCTCCAAGGTCAGGAAGGGCTCCACGCGTTCGATCGTCTCGGCCTCGCTCGCGATCAATCCCGCGAGGCCGCCCGTCGCGATGACGCGGGCGTCCTCGCCGAGTTCTTTGCGCATGCGACGCACCATCGTGTCGACCATTCCCGCGTAGCCGAAGACCATTCCGGACTGCAGGTTGTGCGCGGTGTTCCGCCCGATCACCTGCGGCGGTCGCACGATCTCGACCGAGGAGAGCTTCGAGGCGCGGTTCACCAGCGCTTCGAGCGCGACGAAGACGCCCGGGAAGATCGCGCCGCCGACGAACTCGCCGGCGCTGGAGATGCAGTCGAAGCTCGTCGCGGTGCCGAAGTCGATCGCGATCGCGGGCGTTCCGAGCCGCTCGACGGTCGCCACTGCGTTCACGATCCGATCCGCGCCGACCTCGCGCGGGTTGTCGACCCGGATCGGCATTCCCGTGCGGATGCCCGGGCCGACGATCAGCGGCGTGCGCCTCAGCAGCTTCTCGCAGGTGCGCTCGAAGATCGGCTGGAGCGGAGGGACGACGCAGGAGATGATCGCGTCGGAGACCGAGGCGCGGTCCACTCCCGCGAGCTCGAAGAGCGATCGCAGCGTCGCGGCGCACTCGTCGGAGGTGTCCTGGCGGTGCGTTCCGATGCGCCAGTGGTGCACCAGCGACTCGCCGTCGAAGAGGCCGAGCACGACGTGGGTGTTGCCGATGTCGATGGTGAGCAGCACGCCCGCCTACCTCTCGCCGCGCAGAATCGTCACGTCGCCGGCGAGGATCCGCTCCACCGGGCCTCCCCGGGGTCCGACCAGAAGCGCGCCATCTTCGTCCAAGCCGTGCACCGTCCCGATCACCTCGCGGGCGAGCCCGGGCCCGCCGACGCGGACCTGCTTGCCCGCCATTGTGAACGATCTGCGAAAGCGCTCCAAGACCCCCGCGAAATCGCCGGCGCGGACCGCGTCGATCTCGCGCTCGAGCCGCGCGAGCAGCTCCTCGCCGAACGCCACGCGGTCCAGGGACTTGCCGCCCGCGATGCGCAGGCTGGTCGCGATCTCGCGCAGCTCCTCCGGGAGCTCGCCGGCCTCGAGGTTCACGTTCACCCCCACGCCGAGCACGCCGAAGTGCACGCGGCCGGCCTCGATCTGCACCGGGCAGTTGATCCCGCTGGTCTTGCGCCCGTCGACGAGAACGTCGTTGGGCCACTTGACCTCGATCCGGCAGCGCGAAGGCAGCGCCTCGCGCGCGCACTCCGCGACCGCCACCGCCGCCGCGAAGACGTGCCGGTGCATGTGCTCGATCGGGAGCTCCCGGCGGAGCAGCGCGGACAGGTACAGGCTGCGCCCGCCCGGAGAGAAGAAGCTTCGCCCCAGCCGACCGCGGCCCGCGGTCTGGCGGTCCGCGAGCACGACCAGCCCATCGGCCGCACCCTCGCGGGCGCGCTTCTCGGCGAGCAGGTTGGTCGAGTCCACCACGTCGTGGACTTCGAGCTCGCGCCCGAGCCAGCGCGTGCGCGGCGCAAGGCTTACGAGGCTGCGATCCATTCCAGCGCGACGTCCGCCGCGGGCGCGGAGTGGGTGAGGGCGCCGACCGAGATCTCGTCCACGCCGGTGCGTGCGATCGCGCCCACGGTTTCCAGGTGCACGCCGCCGCTCGCCTCGACGCGAGCGCGCCCGGCGCAGAGCTCGACGATCCTGGCGATCACCTCCGGCGGCTGGTTGTCGACCAGGAGCGAATCCGCGCCGGCGTCGAGCGCCTCGCGCGCTTGCGCCAGCGACTCGACCTCGCAGCGGATGCGCAGGTGGCGGGAGCCGCGCTCGCGCGCGCGCGCCACGGCCGGGCCTGCTCCGCCCACCGCGGCGATGTGATTGTCCTTGATCAGAATGCCGTCGTAGAGCGCGAGCCGGTGATTGCGTCCGCCGCCGCAGCGCACCGCCCACTTCTCGAGCGTTCGCCAGCCAGGCGTGGTCTTTCGGGTGTCGACGATCTCGGCGCGCGTGCCGCGCACCGCCGCGCAGTAGCTGCGCGTCAGCGTCGCGATTCCGGAGAGCCGCTGCACGAAGTTCAGCGCCGTGCGCTCGGCTTCGAGGATTCCGATCGACGGCCCCGACACCCGCGCAAGCTCCTCGCCGCGCGACGCGGCGGCGCCGTCCGCGACGCGCAGCTCGCAGCGAACGCCGCGAGCCGCGAAGACCTCGCGCGCGACCTCGAGACCCGCGACGACGATCGCGGCGCGCGCCTCGAGCCGAGCCTCTCCGCTCGAATCCGGATCGAGAAGCGCAAGCGAGGTCGCGTCGCCCGGACCGATGTCCTCGGCGAGCGCGGCTTCGACGAGCCAGAGCCAGTTCGCGCGCGCGGGCACGTTCGTCACGGTCCGGCAGGATAGCGGTGCTGCGCTACTCCGGCAGATCGGCCTTCATGCGGGCGATCTCCTCGCGGATCAGCCGCTCGCACATTTGCGGGACGACCTCCCAGACCACCGCCTCGACGCGCTTTCGCACCTCGTTCACGACCTGCTCCGACAGCGAGCCGAACGCCTCCCAGGCCACCTTCTCCAGCGCCTGCGAGAGCAGCGCGGGGTCGAGCACCGGCTGCGCGATCGGTCGCGACGGCTCGCGCGCGGGCGCGACCGCCGGCATCGGCGCGGTCGGACGAGGGTCGGGCTCGGCTGCGGCGTCGAGGTCGCTCCAGGCATCGAGCTCCGCGGGAGGCTCCGGCATGGCGACCTCGGGAAGCGGCTCGACGTCGAGCATGTCGCCCTCGAGCTCCGGGGTGTCGTCGCTCGCAGCCGGCATCTCGCTCGTCGGGAGCAGAAGCGTCGCCGCGTGCGCCGGCGCGGGCTCGCGGGAAGCCGGCGAGAAGTCTGCAAACTGTGGCTCGGCGAGCGCGGCCGAGGTATCGGCCGAGAATGGCTCCGCGAACGGGTCCGCCTCGTCCAGTCGCTCCGCTTCGATCTCCGGCTCCACCTCGCCGAGCTCGAGCTCCGCGAGCGCCTGGCTCGGCGCGGTGATCTCTTCTTCTTCGAACGTCCGCTCGGACGCCGGGATCGGCGCTCGCGGGCGGAGCACGGCCCGAGCATCGAGCGGTCCCGAACTCTCGCCGAAGATCTGCGTCTGGCCTCCGGGAGGTGCGGTCGGCTCCTCGAAGTCGAGATCCTCGAACGAGAAGCCCGATCGGGAAGGAGTCGCTGCAAGCTCGCGCGCGTCGGGCTCTGCGAGCGGCTCGACCTCGTCGACCGGGTCCGGCGCGAAGAGACGGGTCGCCGCGTCCGGCGAAGGAGCCGAAGCGTCGTCGTTCCGGCCGAGCGGCGCTCCCGAGAACGCGCGACGCGCGGGCGCGTCGTCCATCGCCTCGAAGACCGGCTCGGCTTCCCAGAGCGGCTCCTCCGCTGCGAGAGGCGCCGCGCTCGCCGCGGGTGGAACTTCGAATTCGAAGGTCGAGGTCGTTCGCGGCTTCGCGGCGCGAGGCGCGTTCGCGGCCCCGGCGCCGGGAAGCGGAGGAAGCTCGGGGCGCGGACGAGGCGGCGCCTGCGGCGCGCTCTGTGCGGCGGGAGCTGCGGGCGCGGGCGTCGAGAGGATCGGTCGCGTCGGAGGCGCGCTTCGCGGCGCAGGTGCGGCGGCGCTCTGCGCGAGCAGCGCGCGCACGCGATCGACCAGCGCCTGGGCCTCGAAGGGCTTGCTGATGTGGCCGTTCGCGCCGACCTGTCGGGCGCGCTCCTCGTCGTAGGTCTCGAAGGTCCCCGTCAGCAGGAGAACCGGTGTGTGCGCGAGGTTCGGATCCTTGCGGATCGCGTTGCACAGCGCGTAGCCGTCGAGTCCCGGCATGCCGATGTCCGCGAGCACGAGATCGGGCTTGATCTGGCGCGCGCGCACGAGCGCGTCGTCCCCGTTGTCCACGGTGACGAGCTCGACGTCCTCGTTTGCGAACGTGATGCCGACGACTTTCTGGATCGTCACGCTGTCATCGGCGAGAAGCAGGGTCTTAGGCATCGGCCCCCAACCTCCATGCGCCTGCCACTGGAAGCGGCCGGACTTGCCGGTATCTATCGGATCGCGTTCGAACGCGATTGAGTTTCCGCTCCGACTTCACTCCCACTCCGGCGAACCATATCAAATCGCCACGCGCGCGGATCAAGCTCCCGTGCGCGCATCCCGATCCGGAGCGCCGGGTCCGACCGGGAGCGCCATCCGCATGCGAATCGAAGTCTCGGCGTGCACGGATACCGGACGCAAGCGGTCCGCGAACGAGGACTTCCACGCCGTCGACGAGAAGCTCGGGCTCTTCGTCGTCGCGGACGGACTCGGCGGCCACGCGGCGGGTCGGCGCGCCTCGGAGCTCGGCGTGGCGGTCTTCGTGGAGACCGTGGCGCGAGACCCGGAGGGGTCGGGCGCCGAGGTGCTGCGCCGCGCGATCCTGCGCGCGAGCGACGCGATCCACGAGGCCTCGCGCGCCGAGCCAGGACTTCGCGGCATGGGCACGACGCTCGCCGCCATCTGGCTGCGCGGCGACGAGGCGGCGCTGGCGCACGCCGGCGACAGCCGTCTGTACCTGCATCGCCAGCGCCGCCTGTGCCCGCTCACGCTCGATCACTCGCTGGTCGGAGAGCGCGTCGCGCGCGGGGAGCTCAGCGCAGACCAGGCGCGCTCGCACCCGAGCCGACACGTCATCACCCGCGCGCTCGGCGTGCTCCCGTGGCTCGAGCCCGACGTCGCCTCCATCCGCGCGCGGGCCGGCGATCTGTTCCTGCTCTGCTCGGACGGGATCTCCTCGCAGCTCGAGGACGCCGAGATCGAGCGCTGCCTCGAGCTCTGCGCCGTCGGCCCCGCGACCGCCCCGCGCGCCCTGGTCCAGCTCGCGAACGAACGCGGAGGAGAGGACAACGCGACCGCGCTGATCGTGGCGATCGTGCGCTAGGCCGGTCGCCCGGGAGCCGCCGTCAATCTTCGTCGGAGTCGAGTCCGACCCGGGCGAGCATGTCGGCGGCAATCGATTCCGCGTCGGGCTTGTACGCACCGAGTGCAATGCGACGCTTCAGCTCTGCGAGGCGCTCCGCGCGGGCGTCTCCGCCGGCGACCTCGGCGAGGTACTCGACGGAGTACAGGTCGTCGAGCGGGGAGTCCTCCGCGGCCGCGCTGCCGGCACGCCGGCTCGGGTCTCGGTCGTCTCGCCTGGCCATTCTGGCTCCTTCGGGTAGGCCCATTCTCCGCATCGGTGCCGGACCCGACTTCTTTAGCAGCGCGCGACACCGGCGTCAGTCGATCCGGACTTGCGCGCGCTCCTGCACGCAGCCGATGCGCTACGCCCGCGGGCGCTGCGGCGGGAGGTCGGAGTCGGGCGCGGCGATCCCCTTGGCTCGGATCTTCTCGACCAGGGTGGTGCGCTTCAGGCCCAGCAGCTGCGATGCGCGGTTCTTGTTCCAGCCTGTGGCCGCCAGCGCCTGCACGATCAGCTCCTGCTCGTAGGACGCGACCAGCGCTTCGAAGTCGACGCCCGAGGGCGGCAGCGACACGACCGGCCGTTCGAGGCCGTGGCCGACGACGCCGGGCGGCAGCTCCGGCTCGTCGATCCAGCCCGCGCGGCGCAGGATCGTGAGTCGCTCGACCAGCGCCTGCAGCTCGCGCACGTTTCCTGGCCAGTCGTACTCGGCCATGCGTTTCAGCGCCGCATCGGTCACGCCCTGGATCTCGGGGTAGCTGCGCCGCTGCATCTCGACGAAGAAACGGACCAGGAGCGGAATGTCCTCGCGCCGGTGGCGCAGAGGCGGAACCTCGATCGGCACCACGGCGAGACGGAAGTAGAGATCCTCTCGGAAGCGCCGCTCGCGGATCAGCTGCGGCAGGTTCTGGTTCGTGGCGGCCACGATCCGCACGTCCACGCGCTCGGTCCGGGACGAGCCCACCGGCTCGAACTCGCGCTCCTGCAGCGCGCGGAGCAGCTTGGTCTGCAGCTGCGGGCTCATGTCGCCGATCTCGTCGAGGAAGAGCGTTCCGCCGTTCGCGGCGGAGAAGCGCCCGATCCGGTCGCGAAGCGCGCCCGTGAATGCGCCGCGCACGTGGCCGAAGAGCTCGCTTTCGAGCAGCTCTTCGGGAATCGCGCCGCAGTTCACCGCGACGAAGGGGCGTTGGGCGCGGGGGCTGTTGTAGTGCAGCGCGCGCGCGATCAGCTCCTTGCCGACGCCGCTCTCGCCGAGCACGAGCACGGTCGCCTCCGAGTCCGCCACCTTGCGCACGGTGTCGAGCGTGTTCCGCAGGATCTCGCTCTCGCCCACGATGTTCTCGAACCCGTAGCGGGTCTCGAGCTGTCGTTGGAGCTGGCGGTTCGCGCCGTGCAGGCGCCGGAACTCGATCGCCTTCGCGATCAGCGGTCCGAGACAGGCGAGTCGCTCGTAGCTCTTCTCGATGAACCAGAACGCGCCGGCGTCGAGCGCCTCGATCGAACGCTCGGGGCTGCCGAAGCCCGTGACGACGATGCAGACGGCCTCGGGATCGAGCGCGCGCACCCGTCGGACGAAGGCGATTCCATCCATGCCGGGCATGCGCAGATCGGTGATGACGAGGTCGAATGGGCGTTGCTCCAGCCGCTCGAGCGCGGCGCCGGGATCGCCCTCCGCGACGACGGCGAAGCCGTCGCCCTCGAGGTACCGCACCAGCGCTGCGCGGAAGAGCGCGTCGTCATCCACGACCAGGACCGACCCGCAAGGCGTCGCGCCGCGATTCACATCCGTCCCCCCGCCGCCGCGCAGTGTAGGGAAGGCCTCGTGCGCACTCAAGCAGCGCGGCTGCGACTCCGATCTCGCTTGCGGATGGTCCCCCCACCCGTGAGCGACATCTCCGCCAGCCGATCCCCGTCGCCCGGCGCGCGCGTGCTGATCGCGGACGACGAGCCCGCGATCCTCCGCGTGCTGCGGCGCCAGCTCGCGCGCGACGGCTTCGACGTGGCCGAGGCGAGCGACGTGGCGAGCCTGCGCGTGCAGCTCGCGCGCGAGCCCGAGATCGTCCTGCTCGATCTGCGGCTCGGCGACGCTTCGGGCCCGGATCTGATCGGCGAGCTTCGCGAGCGCTGCCCCGACGCGGAGACGGTCGTGATGACGGGCCATGCGAGCATCGACTCGGCGGTCGAGTGCATGCGCGCGGGTGCGTTCGACTACCTGGAGAAGCCGTTCTCCGATCCGCGCCGGGTGCGCCAGACCCTGGAGCGCGCGCTGGAGCGAAGGCGCCTGCGGGTTCGCAATCGCGAGCTCGAGGGTGAGCTCGGCCGCCGCTCCGCGCTGTCGCGCGTGATCGCGCAGTCCCCGGCGATGAAGCGCGTGCTCCAGACGGTTCGCGATCTCGCCCCGAACGAGAGCAACGTGCTGATCGAGGCCGAGAGCGGAACGGGCAAGGAGCTGATCGCGCGCGCGATCCACGAGACGTCGCCGCGCGCTTCCGGCGCGTTCGTGCCGGTGGACTGCGGCGCGCTGCCCGAGGGAATCATCGAAGGCGAGCTCTTCGGCTACGTTCGCGGCGCGTTCTCGGGCGCGGTGCGCGACTCGATCGGGCTGTTCCGCAGCGCCCACGGCGGAACGCTCTTCCTCGACGAGATCGGAGAGCTGCCGTTCCCGCTCCAGGCCAAGCTGCTGCGCGCGATCCAGGAGCGCGAGGTCCGGCCGCTCGGCGCGCCATCGGCCGCGCCGATCGACGTCCGGATCGTCGCCGCCACCAACCGCGATCTCGCCTCGGAGCTCCGCGCGGGTCGCTTCCGCTCCGACCTCTTCTACCGGCTGCGTGTGGTGTCGATCCACCTTCCGCCGCTTCGCGAGCGCCCCGAGGACGTGGCGGTGCTGGCCAGTCACTTCCTCGAGCAGGCCGCGACGGGAACTCGCGTGGTCGGTCTCGAGCCGGCGGCGCTCGAGCGTCTGATCGCGCACCGCTGGGAGGGCAACGTGCGCGAGCTCGAGAACACCATCGAGGCCGCGGTCGCGCTCGCACAGGGCCCGCGGGTGACCGTCGCCGACCTGCGCCTGGGCGATTTCAGCACGCCGCGCGCTGCGCGGCCGGAGGGGATCGACCTCTCGCTCGAGGCGTTCGAGCGCGCCTGCCTCGAAGAGGCGCTGCGCCGCAGCCAGGGCGACGTGCGCGCCGCCGCGAGCCTGCTCGGCATCGGCCGCAGCACGTTCTATCGCAAGCTCGGCGGCGCAGAGCCCGCGGGCGATTGAGCTAGCGTCCGCGCGGTCGCCCCGCGACGACGACCACGTCCGAGAGCCGGGGATGACGCGCCGCGATCCGGTCGGCGAAAACCAGCAGTGCGTTGGACCAGGGAGCGGGCAGGCGCGCGAGCAGCCGCGCCCAGCGGCGCACGCCCCAGAGCAGCGAGATGCCGCGCAGCTCCTCGATCTCGACGTGGCGCCCGACCTGCTCGCGCAGCAGACGCACGTCGTAGCGCGTGAAGTGATCCGACGGGACGTGATAGGTGCGCGGCCCCGCCGCGACGGGCCGCCGCCGCAGCCGATCGCCGAAGCGCTGCAGGCGGCAGCCGAGCGACTCGAAGTTCGCGACCGCGAGCACGACCCGGCCGCCGCTCCGGGTCACGCGCGCGAGCTCGGCGATGCAGGCCTCGGGATCGTCGAAGTGGTCCAGCGCGCCCTTGCAGAACGCGGCGTCGAACGAGCCGGTGCGGAACGGAAGCGACTCGGACCACGCGCGAGTCCAGACGACGCCGCTCGCGGGCGGCTGCGCCTCCTTCAGCGCGACGAGCTTGGCGAGCTCCACCATCCGGCGCGAGGGCTCGGCGCAGAACGCGCGCGCCCCCGAGCGCGCGAGCGCCCGGCTGTCCTGTCCGAGCCCGGCGGCCGAGTCGAGCACGCGCGCGCCCGCTCCGGCACGCGTCGCGGCGAGCGTCTCGGCCTCCATGCGCCGGAACAGGTATTCCGAATCGCGTGTCGTCCCGGTCGGGATCACGTGCGTCATGTCGCGGTCGAGGTCGACGCTTCTCACGCTCGGGCTCCGCGCTCCTGCGGCGCGCCGCGGAACTCGTCGATCACGCGCCGGTAGAGCGCGAGCGTGCGCTCGGCCGTGGGCCGCCAGCCGAAGACCGCCTCGATCCGCGGGCGCGCCGCCAGCGCCTGCTCGTGTGCCTCGTCCCAGCCGGCGAGCAGCTCGGCGATCGCCTTCGCGAGCGCTGCGGGATCGCGCGGGGGCACCAGCGTTCCCGCCCCCGCGTCGGCGATCACCTCGGGAAGGGCTCCTGCGCGCGACGCGACGATCGGCGTGCCCGCCGCCAGCGCCTCGATCGCCGGCAGGCCGAAGCCCTCGAAGAGCGACGGCAGGACCACCGCCGCCGCGTCGCGATAGGCGCGCGCGAGCTCCTCGCTCGAGACCTTGCCGGTGAAGCGCACCCGCCCGGCGAGATTCAGGGCGTCGATCCGCTTCTCGAGCGGCGTGTGGGCCGGGAAGTAGTCCAGGACGCGCAGGCCGACCTCGTGCGGAAGCAGCGCCATCGCTTCGAGCAGGTACTCCAGGCCCTTGTTCGGGTCGCCGCAGCGCCCGACGAAGAGGAGCTCGGGCCTCGCAGGACGCGCGCGCCGGACCGGCCGCTCGGGCAGCTCGACGCCGTTGCGGACGTCGTGGATGCGCTGCTTCGAGACGCCGAAGTCGCGCGCGATCGCGGCGCGCGAGGCCTGGCTCGAGGTCAGGACCGCCGCGAGCCTGCGCGCGGTGCGCGCCTGGCTGCGGACCGGGTAGAAGGTGAGGGAGCCCTTCCGCTCGGCGAAGGTTCGATCGCGGGCCAGGCTCGAGCGCAGGTCGATCGAGAGCGGGTGGTGGATTGTGGTCACCACGGGCAGGCCGAGCGCCTGCAGGAACAGCAGCCCGTAGCCGACCGACTGCACGTCGTGCACCAGGTCGTAGCGCCGCCCGGCGCGAAGCTCGCGCAGCACCGCGAGCGCCCCGCGCACGCTGAACGCGAACGGCTCGGGCAGGAAGCCGAAGCGGGTCACGGCGAACTCGTAGAAGTCCAGCGGCCGCAGGATGAGGAACGGATCGGGCTGCGGCAGGAACGCGCCGCGGCGCTTGTCGAAGCGCTTGCCCCAGAACATCTGGTTCTCGAGCCGCTGGACGCGCGCCCAGGGCATCGGATCCGGGTAGGGCGGGCCGACGAAGACGTCGATCTCGCAGCCCAGCCCGGCGAGCTCGCGCGTCAACGCGTGCAGGTAGATCCCCTGGCCCCCGCTCTTCATGTTCCCGCGGTAACACAGAAACGCGACGCGCATCACGGCGTTCCGCCCGGCCGGCCGGTCGAGGTGCGGGTTCCGTAGAGCACCAGGCTCTTGGGCCAGATCCAGTCGAGCGCGTGCTCGACGCGCGTCCAGACCCGCGAGACCGCGGCCCGGATCAGGAAGCCGCGCAGCGCCCGCGTCGGACCCGGCGACTCGTCGTCCAGTCCGAGCGCCGAGCGCACCAGCCAGTACGGCGTGTGCAGCGAGTGCGCGAAGCCCACTCCGTCCACGCGCACGCCCGCGCGCGAGAGCGCGAGCGCCAGCTCGCGGGGCCGGAACACGCGGATGTGTCCCCCGGGGCTCTCGAAGTAGAGCCGTGTCGCGGCGAGATAGAACCACTCGGTGATCGCGGTCGGGATCGTCACCGCGATCGTCCCGCCGGGACGCAGTACGCGCACCAGCTCGCGTAGAGCGGCGCCGTAGTCGTGGACGTGCTCCATCACCTCGGAGCAGATCACGCGATCGAAGCGCCCGTCGCCGAACGGCAGCCGGAAGACGTCCCCGCGCAGGACGCCGCCGTGGAGCCTCCCGTCGGCGCGGCTGCAGCGCTCGTGGATGCCGGCGCGCGCGATGCGAAGCGACGCGGCGTCGAGATCGAGCCCGGTCGTGTGCACACCGCGGTCGAGCGCGCCGAAGCAGTGGCGGCCGCCGCCGCAGCCGGCATCGAGCAGCCAGTCGCCGGGCGCGAGTCCGAGCCTATCGAGGTCGACGGTGAGCACGGACGACCTCGGCGAGCACGTCGGCGGTGCGTCCCGCGGCCTCGCGCCAGGAGAACACGTGCTGTACGCGGCGTCGCGCGGCGCGGCCCATCTCGGCCACGCGCGAGTGTGGCAGCGTACACAGGTCGGTGATGGCTTCGGCGAGCGCGCCCGGATCGCGGAACGGCACCACGCGGCCGGCCTCGCCGCTGGTGCCGACGACCTCGGGAAGCGCGCCGCCGATGGTGGCGATCACCGGCAGCCCGCAGGCCATGGCCTCCGAGGCCGGAAAGCCGAAGCCCTCGAAGAAGGACGGCACGAGCGCGATCCGCGCTGTGGAGTACTGCTCGACCAGCTCTTCGACCGTGAGCATGCGCTTCAGCAGCACGACGCGCTTCTCGAGCCCGAGCTCGCGCAGCTTGCGCGGCACCAGGCCGTCCTCGGGGATGCGCCCGTCGACGATCTTCAGCGTGATGTGTTCCGGCGTCTTCGCGAGCGCCTCGAGCAGGTACGGGATCCCCTTCTTCCGGTCCTCGGTCCGCCCGATGAAGATCAGGTCCGTCTCCTTCGGCCGGTCGAGCGGGTGGAAGACCTCGCTGTCCGTGCCGTTGTAGACGACCGAGATCTCCTTCTGCGGCACGCTGAAATAGCGCTCGATCTCCACCGCCGAGGCGTTGGAGACGGTCAGGATCCGCGCCAGCCGCGGCACCACGAACTCCTGCATGAACAGCGGGAAGTACAGCGTGCGGCGCCACTTGCGCCGGAAGCGCGGGTCGATCTCGAAATCCGCGATCCGGTCGATGTGCAGCGGGTGATGCACCATCGCGGTCACCGGAATCCCGCTCGCCTGCAGCAGGAGCAAGCCCCAGGACAGGGACTGGTTGTCGAGCACCACGTCGAAGCGGTGGCGCCGCTGCAGCTCGCGCCAGCGCAGCAGCAGCCGGAAGCCGAAGGTCGTCATCTCCGGAAACACGCCGAGCCGCGTCAGGCCGAGCTCCCAGAGATTGCCGGGCGTGAGCGCGCGGAACGGGTCGTCCTTCGGCAGCGCCTGCGCCATCGGAAGCGCGAAGAAGTTCTCGTTCGGGATCATGTGCAGCGGGATGCCGGGCGCGAGTTCGGGCGCGGGCGGGCCCGAGATCACGTGCACCTCGTGGCCGAGCTCGTGCAGGCCGCGCGCGAGGGCGGCGGCGTACACGCCCTGTCCGCCACAGAACATGTTTCCACGGTAGGTGAGCAGGGCGATCCGCATCGCGGCTCAGCTCGCGCTCGAGCGATTCCCGTCTTCGCTCGCGCCTTCCCGGGTCGCGCCGCCCGCGCCGCCGGTGCCGGAGCCGCTGGCCGCGATGCGCTCGCCCTCGGCCTCGACCTGCACGGTGGCGATCGTCCAGCCGATCCAGCTCACCAGCCCCAGGACGAAGAGCACGACCACCGCGACCGGAATCGCGAGCGCCCAGTAGCTCCCCGCGAACCCCCCGGCGAGAAACAGCGCCGCCGCGGCGATCGCGCCGAAGCAGAGCAGACCGCCGAGAATCCGGGAGCGTTCGTCGGTTCGCGAGCTCATCGCGGCCGGAGCTTACCAGACCGCACGGGGCGGGTCGTGGGACGTGGGGGGACAGACACGCCGGACCGGCGACAAGGGGGTCAAGTGCGCGGTGGAAGCTGCCGATCCCTGAACCCGATGGCTCCGCCGACCCCCGCGAAGCGCAAGCTGCTCCGCCCGCCGATGCGCATCGAGTGCGTGCGAGAGGGCGGTGGCACGCACTTTCTGGGCTACGGCGCGAACCTCTCCGAGTCGGGCGTGTTCGTGCAGTGCCTAGCGCCTCGCCCCAAGGGCACACAGCTGAAGCTGGTGCTCCACCTGGGCGGGCCCAGCGGCACGCGGATCTGCTCGGAGGCGGAGGTCCGCTGGACGCGCGGGTACGGCGGCCGAAAGGGCCCGAGCGCGGGAATGGGTCTGCACTTCACGGGCCTGCGCGCCGGCGACCGCAACGCGCTTGCGGCCAGCTGCAGCACCCCCGCGCTGGTCGAGTCGGCCGTGATCGACGCGGCCAGGCGCAGCGAACGACGCAACGAGAGTTGAAGCGCTGCGCCGCGCGCGGTAAGCCTAGCTCGCGGGGGTAGCGCGTGCTGTGGATCGGATTGATGTCGGGCACGAGCGCGGACGCGATCGATGCCGCGCTGGTGCGGATCGGCGGCGATCCCGGCGACGTCGAGCTGCTCGCGTTCCGCGAGGAGCCGCTCGAGGAGTCGCTTCGCGCGCGCATCCATGCGCTCGCTTCCGGCGCGGTCGAGCTGCGCGCGCTGGTTCAGCTCGACGTGGAGCTCGGCGAGCGCTTCGCCGCGGCCGCGCTCGGCGTCGCGAAGCAGGCGGGCGTCGCGCTTTCGCGCATCCGCGGCATCGGCTCGCACGGCCAGACCGTCGGACACTTCCCTGAGCCGCAGGTGCGCGGCACGCTGCAGATCGGCTCGGCCGCGACCATCCACGAGCGGACCGGGCGGCCGGTCGTCTCTGACTTCCGGCGCGCGGATCTCGCGGCCGGAGGGCAGGGCGCTCCGCTCACGCCGTTCTTCCACTACTACCGCTTCGCCGACGCGCGCGAGCGGCGGGCGCTGCTGAACATCGGCGGCTTCACGAACGTGACCTACCTGCCGGATCGCGACGCATCGCGCCTGCTCGCGTTCGACCCCGGCCCCGGCAACGCGCTGCTCGACCGCGCCGCACGCTGGGCGAGCGACGGCGCGGAGCGCTTCGATCGCGACGGGCTGCGCAGCCTGCGCGGCCGCGTCCGCGAGGAGCTGGTGGAGGAGTGGCTGGCCGATCCGTACTTCGCGCTGCCCCCGCCCAAGAGCACCGGCCACGAGCGCTTCGGCGAGGCGTTCTTCGCGCGCGCGCGCGTGCAGCTGCTCGAGCGCGGCGGCTCGCCCGACGATCTCTGCGCGACGCTCGCGCGCTTCACGATCGAGAGCGTCGCGCGCGCAGCTAGAGCCTTCTTTCCCGAGCCGGCGCAGCGCTGGATCCTGTACGGCGGCGGCGTGCGAAATCCGGCGCTGCTCGAGGGGCTGCGGGCGCGGCTCGCGCCCGCTCCGGTCGAGACGACCGATCGCTACGGCGTGCCGAGCGGAGCGCTCGAGGCGATCGCGTTTGCCGTTCTCGGTCACTGCGCCAGCATCGGACTGGCCTCGAACCTGCCCGCAGCGACCGGCGCGAAGCGCGGGGTCTGTCTGGGCGCGCTCTCTCCGCCCGACGCCTTCCGCGCCTGACCCGAGCGCCCTAGAGGATCAGGCGCAGCCCGTCGTGGGCGGTGTCGAAGCGCACCTGTGACTCGTTCGAGAGCACCTGGTGTCCGAGGTGCGTGAGCCGGATCGCGCCGCATTCGAAGCGCGCTCGCTCGCGGTCGAGACGTTGGTGCGAGAGGTGGAAGGCGAACTCGGTGTCGAAGAACACGCACTCCGAAATGAACAGGTCGACGTCTCCGACCTTCTTCGGCAGCTCGTCGTGCCAGCCGGTGTCGCCCGAGAAGACCAGCGATCGCCGCTCGGCGTCGACGCGCACCATGTGCGGGCAGGTGTGCTCCTGGTGCAGGGCGGGCATCGGCGTCACTCGGAAGCCGGCGACCTCCGTGGGCTTGTCGATGCTGAACTCTGCGAAGCGCAGCGCGTACCGGTCCTGCTGCTCGACGTGGTAGCCGTAGGCGCGCGTGAGGGCCGCCATCGAGTCGGCGACGCCGGGAGGACCGAGGATCGAGAGCGGCCGGTCGCGAGGGTGCTGGTACTGGTAGTCGAGCAGCAGGAAGGGCACCCCTGCGATGTGGTCGCCGTGAAAGTGGCTGAGCGCGATGGCGTCGATCTCGAGCGGGTCGACGCCGAGCTCCGATAGCCCCGCGAGCGTCGTCGGGCCGCAGTCGAGGAGGAGCGTTCGCCCGTGCTCGCGCACGAGGATCGCGGAGTTGCGCCGGCCGCCGCTGTTGAAGGCGTCGCCCGTGCCGATGAAGAGGACCTCACTCATCGCGCCAGACCTCGTCGCCGAACGCGATCGCGCGCACGAGCTGCGCACCCGCCGGCACCTGCGCCTCGGGCAGCACGAGCGAGTCCTCGATCCGCGCGTTCGCCCCGATCCTGGCTCGGCGTCCGAGCACCGCGCGCGGTCCGATCCGCGCGCCCGCTCCGATCTCGACGCCCGCGTCGATCCACGCCGGCGCGATCGCGGTTGCGTGGATCCGCGCGCCCGGAGAAGCCGCGAGCGCCTCGAGGTTCGCGTCGAGGAGCTCGCGCGGCGATCCTACCGGCGACCAGCGCGCGCCTTCGGGCTGCACCCAGCTCGCGATGCGATCGCCCGCCCGGAGCGCCGGCACCCAGACGTCGGGAACGATCTCGAAGCGCTCGGCCTCGGGCATGTGCGTGAAGATCGCGGGCTCCATGACCTGCACCCCGATGAACAACCCCGACCCCTTCTCGCCTCCCAGGTCGATCCGCTCGGTGATCCGCCGCACATCGCCGTCCGAATCGTACCCGATCGAGCCGAAGTCCCGCTTGCGCGGGTCGTCGCGAAGGGCAAGCGTGAGCAGCGCTCGGCGCGAGCGGTGGCGCTGCAAGAGCGAGGCGACGTCCAGGTCCAGGCACATGTCTCCGTTCAGCACCAGGAAGGGCTCCGAGCCTTCGAGCGCTGCGCGAGCGCCGCGAACGCCGCCGCCACTGCCGCGAAGCCCCGGCTCCCCGATCCACTCGATCGGAACCGGACTCGCCGCGAGCGCCGCGCGCAAGCTCTCGGGATGGGCGTGCGTGTTCACGACGACCTCCGCGATGCCCTGCTCGGCGAGCATTCGCACCAGCCGCAGGATCACGGGCACGCCGAGCACCGGCAGCGCGGGCTTTGCGTGCGTGCGGGCCAGCGGCGCCATTCGCGTGCCGAGGCCAGCGGCGAGGATCATCGCCTTCACGGACGGCCTCGTGCGAGCGCCTCGCGGAGCAGCCCGGCAAGCGTCGCCTGCGCCGCGGGCAGACGCGGCAACGCTCCCAGGACGGCCGCGCGCGCACGCTCGATGAAGGGCGCGTATCGCGCATCGCGTTTCACTTCCGTGACGTAGCGGAAGCGACCGTAGTCCTTGCATTTTCTCTGCACGGTCAGGAGCGCGAACGCGGCGGGATCGGGGGCAGAGCCGCGCGCCTGCCAGTAGCGCGCCAGAAGCGATTCGCGCTCCGCGTCTTCGAGCTCTAGATATGAATCGAAGACCAGCGCCGCGAGATCGAGCTCGGCCGGCGCGAGCAGCGCGTCCTGGTAGTCGATCAGGCGCAGCCGCCCGGTCGCGTCGATCATCAGGTTCTGGCTCTGGTAGTCGCGCAGACAGAGGACGCGCGGCAGCTCCGCGACTGCGACCGCGAGGCGATCGAGCTCCGGGCCGAGGGCGGAGCGGAAGCGCTCGTCGACTCCGTGCGCGGCGAAGGTCGAAAGCTCGAAGCGCACCCATTCGCGGTCGAAATTGCGCTCGAACGGAAGGGCGTCCTCGCGCGCGAGCCCGTGCACGCGCGCGAGCAGGTCGACCGCCTGGCGCAGCCTCTCGCCGCGCTCGCTCGCGGGCAGGTCGAGCAGGTGCACGTCGCCGAGGTCTTCGAGCAGGATCCAGCGCTCGCGTGGCTCGACCGCGTGAATCCGCGGCACGGGGAGGCCGTGCCGGGCGAGGAACGCGCTCACCTCGACGAACGGCAGATCCACTCGCTGGGCGCGCAGCGCGGGCGGCAGGACAGCCGGATCCTCCGGAAGCGCGTGCATCAGCACGGCCGTCGTGGCGTCGGCGAAGCGCGCGCGCCAGTAGCGGCGTGCCCCTGCGCCGCCCGGCAACGCCTCGAGGTCGCGCAGAGCGCATCCGCGTTCCCGCTCGAGCCACGCCACCGCCCGGTCCATTCCCACCCCCGATCCGAGGCTGCAGGATGCGGATCGGGGCCCGGGCGGGCAAGACGCGGCCGGCTTGCCTAGGCTCGCGTTCGGTGAAGGTTCTGCCGCGCACACTCGGGCTGCTCGCGATCGCGCTCGCGCTGGGCGGCGCCGCGCGGGGCGAGGATCCCGAGCTCGACGCGGGGCTCGAGCGACTGCTCCGCTCCGCCGCGCTGCGGGGCGCGCGCGTCGGCGTGGTCGTCGAGGAGCTCGAGAGCGGAAGACGGCTGCTCGCCCACACCCCGGACGACGCGCTGGTTCCCGCCTCGAATCAGAAGCTCTTGATCGCCTCGGCGGCGCTCGCGCACTGGGGCCCGGCACACCGCTTCGAGACGCCGGTTCTCGTGAGCGGCGAGATCGTCGACGGCGTGATCGACGGGCCGCTCTGGATCGTCGGCCAGGGCGACCCGAGCCTGGTGTCCGAGTCGCTCTGGAAGCTCGCCGAGGAGGTCCGGGGG